>NZ_JBRAKS010000178.1:0-8171 GCF_052745115.1 Candidatus Jordarchaeum sp. | reverse complement strand
ATTCAGCAAATGTTTCAATAGACCTCATTAAGCTTGGGTTAAAGAGGGGTGAAGTAAGCAGTGTAGGTGCTGTGGGAGAAGATTTTCTGGGAGACTTTGTGGAACAGACCTTAAACAGTTATAATGTGATTACTCATTTAATTAGAACGAATAAGTCTGATACTTCAAAGGACTTAATACTAGTGGTTAAGGGAGAGGATAGACGCTTCCACTTCGATGTGGGAGCCAATCTCTATTTGGATCCAAAATTTGTGAAAGAGGTCATTAAGTCTGAAACACCCCTCATATTTTATGGGGGTGCTGTGGGTCTCTTGGGCGAATTTGATGAGAAGCTATTAGAGGTTCTTAAAGTGGTTAAGGAGCTGAAATGTTTAACTTTCCTTGATCCCATTAGACCTTACGCTAAGAGTTGGGATTTTCTCTTGGAAGCGGCTCCTTTAATTGATATATTTCACTGTAATAATCTTGAGGCAGCGGAAATGACTGGGAGAAAAAATGTGGGGGATTCTGTTGAAGAGTTAATGTCCCATGGTGTGAAAATGGTGGTAGTGAGTATGGGGGATAAAGGGTTGGTGGCCGGCTATGGAGATTCTGTATATTCTATGCCTGGCTTCCAGGTGGACACTATTGATCCCACTGGTGCGGGCGACGCATTCTGTGCAGGTATAATAAAGAAATTGCTAGAGTTAAAGGGTAAAGCTTTAAGAAAGGAATTTAAACTCGATGAGAAACAGTTTCTGGAAGTCTTGGCTTATGGAGAGGCTGCGGGTGCTGTCTGCGTTACGGCGGTTGGCACCACTACCGCGGTTGATGGAGCCAAAGTCACAGAACTGCTTAAAAAACAGGGTGACTCATTATTATCAAGGATAAGTAAAGTCAAGTAGAACCCTCAAAAATATTTGGGGGCAAAAAACAGGTATTTGTTGATTTATGGTATTAAATATAAGAGACTTAGTCTGAATGGGAGGAGAAGAATGATATGAAGTGTAGCGTTTTTGATAACTATGGCCTTAGACTAGTCTTCGACGAGGAAGTTATTAAGACCGCTGGGCAACTGGTTTCGGGCACCGCCATTAGGGACATTAGAGTTCAATCTTTGAGACCACCCGTGGAGAAGCTTCTAGAGCGTCTACGGAAAACCTTTGAACCCAAATTTTCAGCGGGAGTTTGGTTTTTCGGTGAGGTGAGTTCCCGTTTCCATCTTCCTTACAAGGATGATCTTTCTATTGAGGAGCGTTTGGAGATAGCGGGTGAACTGTCTAATTATGGTTTGAAGGCGGTGGAGGCCCACTATCCTTGGGAGATAAATGAGGATAATGTTCACCTCTACAAGGATTTGGATAAGGAGTTTGGAGTAAAGGTTTCTATGGTTGCGGGAATAGGTGGAGACCCCAGACATAGGGATGCCCAGTTTGGCACCATATCAAGTCCAATAAAGAGGGTAAGAGATAAGTATTTAGAATCCACAATTAGGGGACTTGAACTAGTTAAGGAGTTAGGAGCATTGGCGGTTTGTTGGCCGGGAATAGACGGCTACACTTATCCGCTGGGAACATTATTCTATGATATGTGGGATAGGTTTGAAGCAGCTATGGCGGAGGCTCTGGATAAGGTTCCGGGAGTAAGGTTAGCCATAGAGCCTAAACCCTATGAGCCGGCCATAAATAACATTTATCGGAATACCTCGGATGGAATAATTGCAGCTAGAGACATTGAGAGTAGATTAAAAAATCCTGAAAACATCAAACTGCTCCAACAGGGACACGCAGTAGTGGGGTTGAATCCTGAGGTAGGCCATTTGAGAATGGCTTTTGAGGATGTAGCCTACGCCTATGCCAGAGTGCTTAGAGAGGGAAGGCTTGCTCATGTTCATTTGAACAGTCAACCATTGGGAAACTTCGATCAGGATCTCAATGTCGGTGTGGTGGGGGTTGAAACGGTTGAAGCATTAATTTTCGTTTTAAGGCTTTACGGATATACGGAGTATCTGGGAATAGATGTGAATCCTGAGAGGATGCCCGTTCAAGTAGCCTTAGCGAACAGTTTCAATGCAGTTCACCTAAGCAATGGTGTTGTGGATAATCTCGACCATGAGGCAGTCTTAGAGCACTATTTTAACCCACATGAAAAGAGGGGTGACCTAGAAAATCAACTAACCCTGGCAAGAGCTAAGGGTGTGGACACCTCAAAATTTGTACCTAAAGAAGTAATAAAGGCTTGGGAGGAAAAATTTTCTGGTCTTTAAAAAGATTTAATTTAGAAGAAACCGCTTTTTAAAATTTTTTTAAAGTAAAAAAAGGAAAAAAAGGAGTTTTAGGCTTTTTCGCCCCCATAGACATCTTGATAGTCTTTACGCAATAATTTTTTAAGGATTTTTCCGCTGGGATTTTTGGGAAGCGTATCTAGGATGATTACTTTTTTAGGTACCTTGTATCCGGCGAGTCTTTCTTTGCAGTATTTAATGATTTCCTCTTCTGTGAGGGTTTGCCCCGGTTTAGGTACTACGAATGCGGTTACTGCTTCCACCCATTTCTCGTGTGGCAAGCCGACTACTGTTGCTTCGGCTACTTTGGGGTGATAGAATATTACTCCCTCTACTTCAACGGTGGAGACATTTTCTGCTCCACTTTTTACAATGTCCTTCTTCCGGTCCACGAAGTAGAAGTAGCCTTCCTCATCCATTATCCCCAGATCTCCGGTGTGTAACCATCCGCTTCTAAAAACATCAGCTGTTTTCTTCGGCTCCTTGTAGTATCCCAACATAACAGAGGGACTCCTCATCACCAACTCTCCGACGGTTCCTGGAGGAACTTCATTATCGTTCTCATCGAACACTTTCAGTTCCACCGTGTGATGGGGTTGCCCTATGGGTTCTGCTCCTCCGTATTTCTCATTAGCCTCTTTTAATTTTCTGATGAAGTCCGAGTGCTGTATGGTTGTTCCTAGTGGTGTAGATTCGGATTGCCCCCAATAGTTCATAAAGTAAACATTTGGTAGCAATTCCATCAATCTTTTCAAGCTGGCCTCCGCTATGGGGGATCCGAATACAATGGCTTTGTTTACGCTTCCGAAGGCTTTACCCAGAAATTCTTCTAGATTAGGTAAGTTAAGTGATAGAAGGTTTGTGTAGACCGTTGGGGGATAGACTATGGCGGTGATTTTCTCGTTCTGAATTAGTGAAATAATTTCTATGGGGCTCGGCTCATGGTGCATAACCACTCTTGCTCCGGTTAGCAGAGCTGCAAAGAGTAGGTATTGACCCGCCACGTGGTAGAGAGGTATAGAGTCTATTATGGTATCATCCTTAGTCATGTGCAGATCTACTGGGGCACTCATGAATGTGGAATACCAGTTGCCGTGCGAGTTTAGCACCCCTTTGGGCATAGCTTCCGTTCCACTGGTGTACATCAGCGTCAGAGGATCGTCTGCATTTATTATTACTTCGGGCTCGGTGTCTGGGTATTTATCCGAGGTTAATTCGTCGAAGTCAATCCATCCCTCGGGGAGTTCTACCTCTTTCTTAAGGTTTATCATGGCGTAGGTTTCAACACTAGGCATTTCTTTCGCCAGTTCTTTTACGTGTTCTACTAAATCGTCTTCCACGAATAGAATTTTGGGTTTAGCGTGGTTGATAAGATCCGTGATCTCCTTTCCTCTAAGAGCAAAGTTCAGGGGGCACATCCAGGCTCCAATCTTTGCGATTCCGTACATATACACAGCAAATTGTGCGCTGTTATGTGAAATAATGCCTACTATGTCTCCTTTTTTGACTCCCATCTCCAGCATTGCGTTAGCAAACCGGTTTACCATCCTGTTAAAGTCCTCATAGGTAAGCCTGTGCGTGATATTTCCCTTATAGCTGTAAACCAAGGCCTCCTTCTTGGGATACCTGAGGGTTGTTCTTCTAATTAAATCTCCCACGCAGAATCTCCTCATAAGATTCATTTGCAAATCTTCTGCCATACTATCACCTATAAATAGTTTACAAAAGAATTCAGATTGAGTTTATTATATAAATTATTCCACAACTTTAGAAAAACATGTATTCTAAGAAATTTTTATTTAACAAAAGTAAATAATTGCATAAACAAAAAGCAGAATACATCTAAATAATTTCTGTAAGACTCCTACAAAAGTTTTAAAACTTGAGTAAATTTGATAGATTTAGGCTCTGGTAAAACTTAGGGGTCTTTTTATTTCATATTTCTAATGTCGAGTTACACAAATACTTCAAAGCATTAAATAATGTGTCAATTTTAGAGGGCGTATCTAGGCTTAATCTTTGAAATTCTGTACAAATATGCATAGAATTGTACATTTTTGTGTAAAATAGAGAATACTGTGTTTACCTTCTTGAATAAGCTGACTGTTCAGTTACTAAGACTTTCCTTGGAATAAATGGTATTATTGATAGGTGAACGTTTTATCGATAAAATTTATATATAAACTTTTTACATGTAAACAATATTTAACAACTTTAAAATATGGTGAAGCACGTGGAAGAGCATTCAGATTCACAACAAGTTCAGATACTACTCAGAAACATGCTTAGTGAGAAACCACCCTTCGTTCTCTTACACCGAATCAGAGTAATGATAGATAAAGAGCTTGACTCGTATCTCCAGAGAAAATGTCAAATCACCCTCCCACAGTTCCACACCCTCGCCTTCCTTTACCACAGTATGCTCCAAGGTAAGCGAGCTCCACTGAGCGAACTAGCGGAGATTCTAATGGTGACCAAGGGAAACGTTACTGGCCTTATTGATAGACTGGAAGCACAGAAATACGTAAGAAGAACTCGGTGTAAAAGCGATCGCCGCCAAGTCTTAGTTGAAATAACACCCGAGGGCTCTGCGAAGTTAGAATCATCTATACTACACCACAAGAATTTCATGCAAAACATCATGGGATCCATTCTCACAACGGAGGAAAAGATGCAGTTCCACGGACTTCTAAAAAAAATTAATGAAAAGTTACCCTCAGCTCTGAGCGAAATTAAAACGAAGCTCAAAGCGAGCGAACAATATACGGGGTGATACAATGTACACCGTAGAGACTCGTAATCTTGTGAAAAAATTTGGAAACGTAGTCGCTGTCAACGACATAGACATAAAAGTTAAGCAAAGCGAAATATTCGGACTCCTCGGTCCAAACGGGGCAGGTAAGACAACCACAATACACATTTTAAGCTGCATGTTAAAACCCACCTCCGGAGAAGCCTATGTGAACGGCTACAATGTTATGAAACAACCAGACCAAGTTAGAAAATCAATAGGAATAGTGTTCCAAGACCCAGCACTAGACGACCAACTAACCGGCCGCGAGAACATGGAAATACACGGAATGCTCTACAATGTCCCAAAAAAAGTTATGAAACCAAGAATAGATGCAGCTCTGGAACTCGTAGAACTCACAGATAGAGCAAACCATCAAGTGAGAACATACTCCGGAGGAATGCGCCGACGTCTAGAAATAGCACGAAGCCTTATACACACACCAAAAGTCCTCTTCCTCGATGAACCCACAATTGGCTTAGACCCTCAGACTAGGGAGCGGATATGGGAATATATCGCGGAAATGGCTAGAGAGGAGAAGATAACTATAATTTTGACAACCCATTATATGGAGGAGGCGGATAAACTGTGCGATAGGGTGGCTATTATAGATTTTGGTGAAATAAAGGCTGAAGGTACACCTGAAGAGCTTAAGAAACAGCTTGGTGGAGACGTGATTACGGTTAAAACTAAGAGGGCTAAGGAACTGAATAGTGCTGTATCGGGATTTGAGTTTGTGAAGAGTGTGAAAGAAACGAGTGACGGCCTAAAAATAACTCTCTTGAATGGCGAGGAGCATATTACTGATGTTGCATGTACCGCTAGGGATAATAGTATTGATATTGAATCTCTTGTTCTTCAAGAACCTACTCTTAATGATGTGTTCCTCTACTATACCGGAAGGGAAATTCGTACAGAGGAAGCGTCTGGAGCAGTGTTAGCGATGAGAATGATGTCGCAGATGGGGAGGCGCAGATGATGCTTGAAAAAGTAGAGGAAAAGACGGAAATACGCGCTGAGCTGCGTGGTATTTATGCGGTGTGGCTCAGAGAAATTAAAAGATACCTTCGGGATAGGACGCGAATACTTTCAGCTATTTTCACTCCCTTAATCTGGCTGTTGCTTTTCGGTGTGGGGTTTAGCGGCCTCTTTCAGCAGGCGGGATTCAACTTCATATTTTTCGTCTTTCCGGGTATCGTGGGCCAATCAATTCTTTTCACATCCATGTTTCTCGGAATTTCAGTGATCTATGATAAGCAATTCGGTTTCCTAAAGGAAATGCTTGTTGCGCCAATAAGAAGGATTTCAGTTTTTTCAGGTAAGTTATTCGGCGGAGCCACCGACGCAATGATTCAGGGGACAATTGTTCTCTGTCTTTCATTTGTCTTGGGAATTGGGATTGGTCCTCTTGTGTTTCTAGCCTGCCTGCCAGTCATGTTTCTTACAGCAATTACTATATTGGGCTTGAGTCTAACAATCGCCTCAAGATTACAGAGCATGGAATCCTTTGGCTTAGTAATGACCTTCATTGTGATGCCTCTCTTCTTCTCAAGCGGAGCCTTATTCCCACTAACCACGGCGCCAGGCTGGCTTCAAACGCTAAGTCATTTTAATCCATTAACTTATGCTGTTGACGCGCTAAGAGGACTTATACTGGGCAACACACTGATAACCTACAATCCAACAACATTTTGGTACGACTTGATTAAAACACTATTGTTTGGAAACAGTATTTACCCAATATGGTTGGATATAGCGGTACTATCAGGCTTTGCGGTAGGATTGATACTACTAGGAGCATTTTCCTTTGGCATGAGAAAGTGAACAGCCGAAAAAATCTCTTTCTCAATTTTTTATTTTAAATTTTAGTGGAACATGCTTTGATCTCATTTTTTCGATTTAATGGTTCTTAGATATTCTGCCATACCTGTTCCAATTTCACCGGTATCTAAGGATTTCATTATTACCATTTGCTCGAAGAGCTCGGTGTATCCTTCCTGGAAATCCCTTGCGAACCGTAGATAGGTTTTTTCTCCCAGTCTTTTGGACTTCACAGTGTAGGTGTTGCCTTTGATGTCGGTTATATAATATGTTGATGTGAGTGGAGTTTGGAACTCATCGTTTTCGTTTGTGGTTTCGATTTCCACTCTTGCTAAGGGTGTGTTTCCGCTCTTTGTAGCTATTGACCCGGAGAGATCTATGCGGTCTCCTTGGTAGTCTTTTCGGAATCCGCAGGACCAGTTTTGGAATTGGATGTGGGTGGCGTACCATTTGTCGAATTGGTGCCAATCCCTGTAGCCCCAACTTTTATCTCGCTGGCCGTAGCCGTTAATGCTTCTTTTTGTTCCATCCTTAAACTTGATTGTGCCTTTCACTTTTCCTGAGGCTTCGAAGTGACCGTGCCAAGAGGCTGAGCTGTCTTTGCCAAAATCAAAGGTAGGAAATCGGGTTTCCCATTTTAACTTTAATTCTAATTTTGTGCTGGTGTATAGTATTTTCCAGGTTTGGAATGGTTTTACCAGCTGATAGGTGAGAATGTTGTCTGTGAGCATTTTGTTAATATCATCCACAAAACTTTCTAGCGGCGGTTCCTGGTGGTGGACCTCGATTTCGTTATCTATGAAAAGTAGTAAAACAAATTCTCTTTTCTTCTCGTTGGGCAGTATTCCGATGGTTGTAAAACCAGATATATGGTTTTCAGCATCCACCCAGTTGAAGTAGTATGATTCACGCCATTTCTGCCTGTCATCAGGTCTGTGAAGTAGTTCATCAGAATCCATTAGGGTTGGCGTTTTATTGATCATTTAAAGACCCTCAAACATAATTATTATGCGTTTTCAATTCTTGAAAAAACTTATATTTATTAAAGGTTATTTATTACGAATCGTATCGCTTAAGTTATAAGACTTTTTCTCCAACCATTTAGAAAAGTGGAACAGACGCAAGTGATTTTATGCTGTTTGGGGGGTCCTTCTTACCCTTAAACCAGCTCTTCTCATCCTATGCTCCCTGAATCCTAGAAACCTATAAAAGACCTGATTTTTATAATTTAAAGCGAACGCGGGGGTTTACAACAGTAGGAAGATTTAATACTAAATAATACCATATATGGCTATG
>NZ_JBRAKS010000177.1:0-8248 GCF_052745115.1 Candidatus Jordarchaeum sp. | reverse complement strand
AACTCGGAAAAGAAATTTAAAGAGGGGGGGTGACAAATGTCTATGATTTCTACAGAGAAGATTTAAATTCGTATTTAAAGAAATTCTTTATATAAATAAATTTGGAGGATGGTGGAAGTGAACCTGAAGTACTTGAAATATGGTATTCTCTTAGCTCTTATTGGCGGTATTCTAGGGATAATGTCCTTCGTTTGGATGATGCTGATTCGGGATCCTTTAGCTTCATTTTATAGCATATTTTCTTCAAACCCTCTCTTAGTTTGGCTTGGGTACCTGAGCTTAATTGCTTCAATCATCATAGTTTTTCTCACTTTAGCGCTTGCGGCTCGGAAGCTTCTTACCAAAATCAAAACCATTCTTATCTTAATCATCGTCTTGGGTATCATTGAAGCACTGGCCATTGTTCTCCCGTATATTGCTGTAATAGGTGGAGTGCTTGCCATAATTGGTGGAATTTTAGCCTGGATTGGTCTGAGGCCAGCCCCGGCTGCTAAGCCAGCAAAACCAGCAGCGGTTCCAGTAAAGAAAGGAAAAGTGGCTCCAATCAGAATGAAAAGCATACCTATACTACAGGTCGAAGGCATTGGCAAAGTATACGCTAAGAAACTCGCTGCAGCAGGTATTAAAACCACCGGGGACTTACTTAAGGCGGGAAAAGCACCGAGTGGAAGAGCAGAACTCGCCAATAAAACGAATATATCTGATGAGCTCATCTTAGACTGGGTCAGGGGTGCAGACCTAATACGAGTAAAAGGAATCTCAGAACAGTATTCCGATCTTCTAGACGAAGCTGGTATCAAAGATGTTCCGGATCTCGCAAAACAAAAAGCCGAGAGCCTGCATGCGAAGTTAGATGAAGTAAACAAGAAAAGGAAGCTTGTGAAAAGGTTGCCAACACTGAAGGAAGTTGGTGACTGGATTAGTTATGCTAAGAGTATACCTAAAATGGTTGAATATTAATCTGTTCCGAGTTTGGGATTTTTTATATAATATTATCCTTCTCTTTTTTTGTTTTAAAAATATAGCTGATAGTATTTAGGGGGAATTACAGTTTTTGTATAATTCCCACAATCACCCTGAAACATTAGAAGGAAATTAGTTTGTTAAAAATAATAGGAGTTACGCAGTTGAGGGTTGTTTTGTAGGTTAACTGGGCCTGTGGCGGTGTCAAACTCTCCTCTTTTGCCTTGGATTGGTGAAATCCTGAATTTTTAATACCCATCTCTCAAAGAAAGAGATAAAAAAGGCTGAAATAGAAAAAGAAGGCGAACTCGAGCAATCCCATCACCAACCCCACACAAATATCCACCCAACTGCGTAAGTCCTAAATAAATACTTTTTCAATGGGTTTCTGGATTTTTTTCAAATTCTGTATTTAAGAAAATCTTTTCAAACAATTTAACTTCAAGTAGGAAATTTTCATATTCCTCGTAGCTAAGACAATCCATAAAAACCTCTATCATCAGCAAAACCTCCTGAGTAGTTCAAAAAGAAAATCGTATCCCAACTTCTGAGGAATCGTTATGGTTCATTAATTTTAGCCACAGATCCCCGTGTATTTTATTGAGTAAAGATCGCGTGTCAGCCTATCCAAATCTATAGGTGTAACGTTAAACTTCTTAAACATCTGGTAAATCTTCCACTTGTTGGAACTATACATTTCAGGAAGGAACCAGTAAACCCCATAAACCAGTAATATGAAACTTGTGATTTCGTTTATGGCTTCCCACAAGTTCATCTTCTGTTCAATCTTCGAGCAGTGCTTTTCCAAAAGATTGTCGAGCTGGGCAAAACTGGGATTAGTCTTCTTCTCTTTTTGGAGGAAATCATAATAGAAACATCTTCTTGAGCAGTAGGCATTAGCAGTTCTTCTACATCGAATAAAAGAATCAGCTGGGTCAATATATTTGCCACATAGATTGCAGAACAATGCAAACGGCGTGTCCATTAATCTATTCGACTTTATCATCTTTTACTCACTTTTTTTATGCGTTGTTGGCTAAGTAGAATAAAGAAACAAATATTATTAAGGATATTGAAATTTTCAATTCCTCCAAACAAAAGGGCGCTCATAAGGATAAGAAGCATACAAGTAGTGAGAAAAACGCCTCTCCTAAAGGATGTCAAAGATTGGATTGAGCAGGCCAAGAAATTACCAAAAGTAGTTCAGTACTAAAACATTTACTCCTTAGTAAAATCACTCTGCAAAAAATGATTTAATCCCCCTCTTTTTTTAGAAAACTGAAATAATAAGCGTACTGGATTTTTACTTTCTCTAATAAAAAGTTTTTTTAAAATAGTAAATATTTCATCAGCTTATTTAAAAATTCACTCATTTTTTGACCCTATCTTTATAATGAAGAAATGATGAAAATTATTAGTTTAATTCGAAGATTCTAAAAGGAGGTTAGCTGTATGAAGAATTATAAAGCAATAAAATATCAGGAACTAGAGGAAGGAATCTCAATTGTCAGTTTGAACCGTCCAGAGAAACTGAATGCATTCACTATTCAGATGATTGAGGAGCTACACGACCTATTTAACAAATTAGAGTGGGACTTGGATGTGCGGGTGCTAATTCTCACCGGCGAAGGACGCGCCTTTAGTGCCGGCACCGATCTAAACGAGTCTACAAGAATTAACATGCCAGAGGTGCCCGAAGAATATCGTGACATAAAGTATATGGATATTCCCGAAATAAGTAAGAGACAATACTACGGTCAGAAGCGTGCCTCTCAACTAGTTTTGCGACTGCGTGAAATTCCCCAACCCATAATTGCCGCCATAAAAGGACCAGCGGTGGGTATGGCTTTTGCTATTTCCCTAGCAGCTGATATTCGAATCGCTGGAGAAAGTGCAAGGTTTAGAAATTCGGTATTTCTGCTTGGTCTTTCGGGAGTAGATATTGGAAATAGCTATTTCTTACCCCGATTAATAGGTTTATCTCGGGCAGCAGAAATCATCTACACCGCAAGATTCGTAGACGCCCAGGAAGCAGAGAGAATCGGTCTCGTTTCACGCGTAGTTCCCGACGAGAAACTCATGGATGAAGCAATAGCCCTAGCAAAAGTTCTAGTAGCAAAAAGCCCCCTAGGTCTAAGATTGACCAAATCCTCAATAAATGTAAACATTAACGCACCAAATCTGGAGTCAGCCCTCGCTATTGAAAACAGAACCCAAGCTCTTTGCATGAACACTACAGATCCAAGGGAAGGTATAACAGCATTCTTCGAGAAACGTGATCCAAAATACCCCAGAAGATAATTATAAAACTAAAAATTTTTTAACAATACATTTTTTTAAATCAAGTCACATTAATTTAGTTTCCATTAAAAGTCCTTGCTACTGAACAGATGTTATAGCATTTATGTTCAATCAGTTGCTTAGCTTTTCGAAACAATTTTATATTCGAAGAATGAAATTAACGTGTTGTTTCAATGGTTCAAATAAGCTATTAGCTTCTTTATCTGAATTCTTGAAGTTTTGTCTGTGGAGGTATGTACTTGTCAATTGATGTTATTGATAGATTAAAAGACGATATAGGTCCGGAATATGTTCTTCATATGTATGATCCAGCATCTGGCATGAGAGGAGTAATAGTGATTGACACCGCGGCTTTCGGTGTAGCTGGTGGTGGCATTCGAATGCTTCCTGATATAACCACTGAGGAGATTTTTCACTTGGCAAGAGCGATGACCTACAAGTTTGCGGCTCTGGATATGCCGGTTGGAGGCGCCAAATCCGGAATATTTGCTGACCCCACATCACCTAATAGGGATAAAATTCTTGCAGCCTACGCCCGCCAATTCGCTCCGTTCTTGAAGCAACTCATGTATATTCCAGGCGCTGACATGGGCACCTCAGATGAGGATATAGGCAAGATATACAAGTACGCTGGAATGACTGAGATGGCTCCCAGCGGTATGACTCTCAAGGAAAAGGAGGGCATGCCCTTAGAGGATCATCTAACCGGATACGGGGTGGTTGTGGCTGCCGAAGCTGCCAGTAAATTTCTCAAACTTCCCATGAAGGATGCGACTGTAGCTATTGAGGGATTTGGTAAGGTTGGTGGGGGTGTGGCTCGATACATGGTTCGTGGAGGAGCCAAGGTGGTAGCGCTATCATCAATTGAGGGGGCAATCTATAATCCCAACGGTATAGACGTAGAAAAGATGTTGACAATGCGAAAAAAATACGGGGACAAAGTGGTTCTGGAATATAAGGACGCCAAACCAATTAAAAAAGAGGAGCTATTCACTCTGCCTGTAGACATACTGGTGCCGGGTGCAAGACCCTACGTGATAAATAAGAAAAATGCGGGTAAAATTAAGGCCAAACTAATTAGTTCCGGCGCAAATGTTCCGGTTACAGACGAGGCCGAAAAAATCTTGTTAGGAAAGGGAATAGTGGTTCTTCCAGACTTCATCTCAAACTCGGGAGGCGTCATCGCAGCCACGTTAGACCGTATGAGCGCTAGCGAGGATCAAGCCTTCAAACTGGTGGAGGAAAAAATAACATCTTCAATTAAGAAAGTGTTGTCTAAGGCTCTTAAAGAGAAAAGAGTCCCCACCGAAGTGGCTAAAGAAATGGCAATCGGAAAAGTGAAAAAAGCTATGAAAAAGAGGCAACAGTTGCAAGCTCAAGAGTTGGAAAGGATTGTGAGAGAAAAATTCGAAACTTAAAGGCCTCTTTTCCATTTTTGGTGTAAAAGAATTAAAAATTTTTTCTTCTATTTTTTCTAAAATTCTTATTAAGGCTTTTATTTAGAATAAGTTTTTTCTAGAAATTTCCTAATAATTTTTAAATACTAAATTGAATTGAGGGTAAACAGATTTCTCTTATTGGAGGTTGTTAAATGAAGGATTACAAAACTATAAAGTACCAAGAATTGGAGGAAGGCATTGGTATATTAACTTTGAATCGGCCGGAAAGACTTAATGCGCTTAATTTTGAAATGATTGAAGAACTTCACGATATACTGAATGAGTTAGAGTGGAATATGGATTGCCGCGTATTGATAATTACTGGGGAAGGCCGAGGATTCTGTTCCGGAACCGATCTTAAGGAGACTTCTCTATTCGAATCCGTGGACAAGCTTCCGGATAAATATTCCAAGCTCAAATACTTGAAAGTGGATGACGATGCGAAAAGGAAGATGTATGGTCAGAGAAGAATCGCCGATGTCATGATTCAACTAAGAAGAATCAACCAGCCGGTAATCGCAGCAGTGAAAGGACCCGCAACCGGAGGAGGCTTCGCCATAGCCATGGCCTCAGACATCAGAATAGCGGGTGAAAGCGCAAGATTCAACAACGCCTTCATCAACATCGGCATGTCCGGAACCGACGTAGGCAGCAGCTACTTTCTACCCCGACTAATCGGATTATCCCGAGCTGCAGAAATACTATACACCGGAAGATTCGTAGACGCCCAGGAAGCGGAAAGAATAGGATTCGTCTCCAGAGTGGTTCCCGACGACAAGTTAATGGAAGCCGCTTTGGAACTAGCCCGGGAAATGCTCAAAAAGACTCCTCTTGGACTACGCCTAACCAAGGAAGCAATAAACATGAATATTGATGCTCCAAGCATTGAAGCGGCCATATATCTTGAGAATCGAAACCAAGCAGTGTGTATGGGTACCAAAGATATTTTTGAAGCCCTAATGGCTTTTATGGAAAAAAGAAGTCCCAAGTACGGAAAGCGCTAGAGGCACCCATTTTCACTCTTTTTATACGTTTAGGAATTCGAGCATTTTTCCAATGTCCGTAGTTGGGGATTTGCAGGCATAATTCTGGCACACATAGGCTGTAGCTTTGCCTTCGATACTCTTCTGATTTTTAGTGAACTCGGCAATACCGGTGATCTCAGGAGATTTTACATCGCTGGGAACAAAGAGCACCACCTTATTAGGAATAAATTTCTCTCTAAGGGCTCTCAACATGGTTTTTGTATCATCTGTCTTAGTGTTACCCGCAATGACCACCTCGAATGAAGGTCCAAGTGCGAAATCCAATCCTACCATTAGCTGGGTGTATCCCATGGGGGTTCTTGAAACAGTTCTAGAGAAAGTGCGCATTATTTGTGCGGATTTCTCTTCATATTCTGGGTTTGATGTCAGGCGACCGAGGGAAAGCAGATCCAGCATTGCTATAGAGTTTCCTGAGGGGTAAGCCCCATCGTATATTTCTTTCTTTCGGATAAGAATATTTTCTGCATCATCCGCAGTGAAATAAAAGCCTCCATTCTCATCATCCCAAAAATGTTTAATCATTTCTCCAGTTAGAGTAATAGCTTCCCGCAAGTATTTTACTTCAAAGTTGGTTTCATAAAGTTCAATAAGACCATAAATGAGGAAAGCGTAATCATCCAAGAAACCGAGTATAGCGGTATCGCCCTCTCGGTATCGATGACAAAGCCGTCCCTCTGAGTTACGCATTTCCTGGAGTATAAAGTCCATAGCTTTCTCGGCTGCATTTAAGTATTGCGGATTTTGAAAGACTTGAGCTGCTTTAGCTAGTGCCGCAATCATCAAACCGTTCCAGTCGGTTAAAATTTTATCATCTTTTTGGGGATGCACTCTTTTCTCTCTTTCTAGAAAAAGTTTCTGCCTCGCTTTTTCTAAAAGTTCCGAGGTTTCTTCTAATGGCATTTGAAGGTCGGAGATTATTTCTGGAAGAGGTTTTTTCAAGTGGAATATGTTTTTTCCAGTCTTTTTTCTTGATGCCTCATCCTCAAAATTACCCTCTTTGTAAATGTTGTAGATTTTAATTACGGTTTCCGCTTCCTCCCCTGAGAGTATTTGCCTGATTTCTTCCTCTGTCCAGAGGTAAAACTTTCCTTCCTCACCCTCACTGTCTGCATCTTCAGCAGAGTAAAACCCTCCCTCAGGAGCAGTCATGTCCCGCAAAACATAGGTCAGTATTTCTTGGACTGTTTGAGCGTACTCCTCTTTTCCCGTTGCTTGATAAGCATCCGTATAAGCAGTCACCAGCATGGCTTGATCGTATAACATTTTTTCAAAGTGTGGAACTAGCCACTGGTTATCCACGGAGTATCGGTGAAAGCCAAAACCTACGTGATCATATATGCCGCCCAGCCGCATAGCCTGAAGAGTTTTTTCCACCATTCTTAGAGCCCAACCGTCACCGGTGCGCTTCCAGTAACGGAGCAGAAAAGTCAGGTTGTGTGGTGTGGGAAACTTGCGACCATGTCCGAAGCCTCCATTTTGCTCGTCAAAAACATCGTAAAGATTTTCATAGCATCTGTGGAGAATTTCTTCACCCAGTTCCTCACCCGGCATTTCCCGTGAAGCATCTCTAATGGACTTGATTATCTGGTCAGCTGAATTCTCCACCTCTTTCCTACGTTTCTCCCAAAACTCCTTTATCCTTGGTACCAGACTCTTCATCCCAGTCAAACCAAATCTACTTTCCTTAGGAATGTATGTGCCTGCAAAGAATGGTTTTTTATCCGGTGTCATAATTATGGTAAGAGGCCACCCACCGGTCCCGGTCATCATCTGACAAACCGTCATGTAAACATCGTCTATGTCCGGTCTTTCTTCTCTATCCACCTTTATGGACACAAAGTTCTCATTCATCAATCTGGCTACTTCAGGATCTTCAAAAGACTCTTTCTCCATCACATGACACCAGTGGCAGGTGGAGTAACCAATAGACAGAAAAATCGGTTTGTCCTTCTTCTTCGCCCTCTCAAATGCTTCCTCACCCCAAGGATACCAATCAACAGGATTATAAGCGTGCTGCATTAGATATGGACTTTTTTCTAAAATTAACTTATTAGGATTTCTCTCCTTTGATTTATCAGCCATAAGCACAGTCTCCTAGCGGTAAAAGTCATGAGCTTTAAAACAGAATCTTTATCATACGAATAAGAATATTGTGGATAATCTCCTCCACATAAACTATTGAATTAATTCCTTATACTCTGCTAAAGATATTTCTTAATAAAACAGAGGTAATAAAAAAAAGAAATTTAGAGTAAAATATCGTTTTTACTCTTCTTCATGTGGAACTTTCTTTGAGTCTATCTTGAATTAATGATTAGATCATGTAACACCTTGCAATACAATATGGTTTATCAAAGTCTAAGAGTTCGTAGTCCCAATCATAGCCCGTAAATAGTTTAAAAAGCTGGCACATAACTGAACCGGGACCACATTGCAAACCTCCGACCACCCGGTTCATCAACCGTTGTCCGAAACTTACCCATCTAGGACACTTCCAGA
>NZ_JBRAKS010000176.1:0-8293 GCF_052745115.1 Candidatus Jordarchaeum sp. | reverse complement strand
CTCTCTACTCGCGGATGCGTGGAGCAGCCGCTTGATTTCACTTTCGGTTTTTCGCCTCTGGACCGCCGGCTATTCTGACCACTCGGAGCCTGTTCTGTTCTGCTCTGCTCTGTTTGTCCATTTTCTGGGTGGTTCGTATCGCTGCGCCCTGGTAGGTGTTTTGCTTCTTTGAGGGGTGGATAATCGCTCCATGGGTTTCTAGTTGTAGTTTAGCATTTTTATTTAAACACTTTTATTTTAGAACTGTTAGCATAGGCAATAACATAAAAAAGTGGTTCGAATTTTATGAGGAAAGAGAAGGGACTGGTATACTTCAAACTTTTAAAACATGTTTTTGAACCTAATTAAATGGATGCTGGGTTCTTTTTATAGAAATTCTTAATAGAGAGATGCCCATAACATAATATTACAAATCTGTTATAGTGGTGTAGCTATTGAAACGGCACCCTCTTTTTATAAACTGTTGCTCCCGTGATGGGGGGTGCCTTTCATTGGTGACTTAATTGAGGTGTTGCTATGATTTATAAGCACAAAACGGAGATAAGTGAGTTCGATAGTTGGATAGGGGAGGGAATGCCGTCTGGCAACTACCTGGTTCTTGGTCCCCCGAAGGTGGGAAAGACGATTTTTGTGAATCAAATCGCCTACATGTCAGCCTTGAAAAAGCCTGTTGTCTATATTACTCTGGACGGTTCACCGGCGAATATTAAGTTACGTATGAAGGAATTCAACTGGAACGTAGAAACTATTGAGAAAGAAAACCTTTTTCAGTTTGTGGACGGTTTCACCTTTTGGTACACTTACCCCCAAAAAAGCGGTGATGAATTTTCGGTAGAGAGCTTAACCAACATTTCTAAACTTTTATCAGTCATTGTCTCTGCAAACGATAAGGTTGGCTCGGGGGGAATCATTGTTCTGTATTCCCTCTCCACCCTATTGGAGCACGCGGGATTCCAGAAGTCGTACAGCTTTATGACCGGGTTGAAAGCGATAATCGAGGAGAGAAACTGTCTGGGATTCACCGTTTTAACCAGCGGTATGCACCAAGAAATGGAGATAAACGCTTTCAAACATATTTGTGACGGAATAATCGAAATGCAGTTCCAACCTAAAAATGATAAAATGACCCGAAAAGTGAGAGTTATAGGACTGGGAGCGCGACTGAACCTCCTCGACTGGAAAGAATTCTCTATCATGCCAAATGGAATCAATTTAGCTCCATAAACCGCAGAGATGAACACTTTCCACAACTCTAAAGGGAAAAATGCCTAACCCACTCGAAAACTGAGTCTTCCCCACGACCTAAGAGCTTTCTTTTCATCTCTTGGCACTCACGCCACCACCGCATCACTCTTTTTTAAGGGGAAATTGGTGTAAATTTATCTCTGCAGACTGTGGTTTTAACTTTTACGTACCTGATATTTTGAGGGGTTTATTATTTTTGTGTGGGTGATTTTTCCGGGGGATGTTCTTTATTTATGGTTGCTCTTTTTAACTGGTTGGTGTAGTCTTTTAAGGTTTTGAGCATTTTCTCCTCTTCGTGTTTGTTCTCTATGATTTTTATGATCTGGCTTCCCACTATGGCGGCGTCTGCCCCGCTTTGTATTATTGTTTTTACGTGTTCTGGTTTTGAGATTCCAAAGCCTACGGCTAGAGGGGTTTTTCCCTGTGTGATGGGGAGTGTTTTTCTGATCAATTCTATGGTTTGGTCTTGGACCTGCTGTCTGGCTCCGGTTACTCCGTAGACTGAGACAAGGTAGAGGAAGCCTGACGTGGTTTCCACGATTTTCCTTAGGCGTTCCATGGGAGTGGAGGGGGCTGCCAGGAATATGGTGTCCACCTGGTGGTTTTCAGCGATTTTCTTGTACTCGCCTGCTTCTTCTGGGGGGAGGTCGGGAACGATTACTCCGCTGATTCCGGAGGCTTTGGCGGTTTCAAAGAAGTTTTTGATTCCCATTCGGTAGATGGGGTTGTAATAAGTTAGCGTTACCAGCGGGGTTTTGTTTCTCTGTTTGATTTCTTCGGCTATTTCTAGCACCTTTTTAGGCGTTGTTCCGGCTTCCAATGCCTTTGCAGCGGCTGTTTGAATGGTGGGGCCGTCAGCTATGGGGTCTGAGAAGGGGATTCCGAGTTCGATGATGTCTGCTCCTCCCCTGATTAAGGCGTTCACGATTATTAGAGTGTCTTCTAGTTCCGGGTAGCCCGCAGTAACATAGGCGATTAGGCCGCCTTCACCACGGGTTCTGAGTTCTGAGAATGTTTTTTCTATCTCTCTCATATTTCCACTCCCAAGTGTTGGGCTACGACCTCTGCGTCTTTGTCACCTCTTCCCGAGAGGGTTACCACAATAATTTTTTCCCTGCTTAAGGTTTTGGCAAGTTTCATGGCGAATGCTAATGCGTGGGCTGGTTCTAGAGCTGGGATGATTCCCTCATTTTTTGATAGTTCAAGAAAAGCGTTTATTGCCTCTTCATCGGTTGCGGTGGCATACTTTGCTCTTCCTATGCTTTTGAGGAAGGAGTGTTCGGGTCCCACACCTGGATAGTCTAGGCCCGCTGAGATGCTGTGGGTGCCTAGTATCTGACCGTTTTCATCCTGCATGATGTATGTTAGCATGCCGTGGAAGACGCCTTTTTCTCCTCCACATAGTGAGGCGGCGTGCTTTCCGGTTTCGATTCCCAGACCCGCGGCTTCAACGCCGTAAAGCTCTACTTGCTCATCGTCTAGGAAGGGGTGGAACGTGCCTATGGCGTTGCTTCCTCCACCTACACATGCGACGAGAGCGTCGGGAAGTCTTTGCTCCTTCTGTAGCATCTGTTGTCTTAGCTCGTTTCCTATAACGTTTTGGAAGTCTCTCACGATCATGGGGTAGGGGTGGGGTCCTACTACGGAGCCTATCAGGTAGTAGGTGTTTTGGACGTTGGCGACCCAGTCTCTTAGGGCTTCGTTTATGGCGTCTTTCAAGGTTTTTGACCCGGAGTTTACCGGGTGGACTTCTGCTCCTAGGAGTTTCATTCTGAAAACGTTAAGTTTTTGTCTTTCTATGTCTGCGGTGCCCATGTAGATTTCTGCTTTTAGCCCGAGGGCGGCGCAGGCTATGGCGGTAGCGACCCCGTGTTGCCCGGCTCCGGTTTCCGCGATTACTCTTGTTTTTCCCATTCTTTTTGCCAGTAGGGCTTGTCCCAGTGTGTTGTTTATCTTGTGGGCTCCTCCGTGAGCTAGGTCTTCTCGTTTGAGGTAGATTTTTGCTCCACCGATTTTCTTGGTCAGGTTTTCAGCGTAGTATGTGGGGGTGGGTCTTCCCGCGTATTCTGCCAGGTAATAGTTTAACTGTTTTTGAAATTCCGGGTCGTTTTTCGCTTCTTGGTATGCTTTTTCGAGTTCTTTACATGCGGGCATGAGGGTTTCGGGGATGAACTGCCCGCCGTGTTCTCCGAACTTACCGTTTGTTGGATACTGTTTCAATTTCGCGTATTGCTTCGATTCCATTGATTTCCACTTCCTTAGCGTTTTTTACGAATCGGTATACCTTTCTCGGATCTTTTACTCCGGGTCTGACTTCAACACCGCTGGAAACATCTACAGCGTAGGGCTTGACCCGGGTTATGGATTGTTTCACGTTTTCGGGTTTTAATCCTCCAGCCAGAATTAGCGGCTTGGGATGTATGGCATCCCTAACCTGTTTGCTCAAATTCCAATCGTGGGTTTTCCCCGTGCCTCCGTACTTGCCTGGAACATGAGTGTCCAGAAGTATGGCGTCTAACGTTTCTGCGGCTTGTGTTGCAGTGTTTAGAGCATTTTTGGTTTCGGCTGGGATTGCTCCAATAAGACGTGTGTCGGGTAATCTTTCTCGAATCTCCCGATACATCTGGTTAGAGCCATGAACCTGAATGGTGCCGGTATTCAACTCCTCGTGTATCTTTTCCAAGTGGTTGACATCCCTGAGTACCGTGACAATGACTGTTTGCACAAATAAGGGAGCAGATTTCATTATTTCTTTGGCTTTTTCGACTGATAGGTTTCTTGGAGATTCGGGCACGTTTACTACGAATCCCACTGCGTCTGCTCCGGCTTTCACTGCTGTGTGGAGGTCTTCGGTGGATGTTATTCCGCAGATTTTGACGCGAACGGGGCTCATGTTGATTCCACCAGCTGTTTTACTTTTTCCCTTATGTTGCCGGCTTTCATGATGGCGGTTCCTATGAGGAAGGCTTGGGCACCGCATTCATTGAGGTAAAGGATATCCTGTGGAGTGTTTATGCCACTTTCGCTCACAATCACCTTTCCCTCAGGACTGTGTTTAGTTAGGATCCGCTTTGTAACTTCTAGATTTACTTGGAGAGTTTTCAAGTCGCGATTGTTTATGCCAATCAGGTCGGCGCTGGTTTTTACCGCGGTGAGAAACTCATTTTCGGTGTGTACCTCTAAGAGTGCTTCCAAGTTCTTGGAATGGGCTTGTTCAATCATACTCTGAACATCCAGTTCGCAGTAACCTCTATCAAAAAGGGCCTGTATCAGTAGGATGGCGTTTGCCCCGCTTCTGGAGGCCGCTTCAATCTGAACTGGGCTCAATATAATGTCCTTCATGAGTATTGGAACATCTACCTGGATTCGGGCTTCGGCTACGAATTTAATGTGACCACTAAAATGTTTTGGCTCAGTTAGAATTGATATACCCGCAGCGCCTCCCTTCTCCATGCTCCTGACGATTTTTTTCAAGTCGCCATTTTTCCTTAGAGTGCCCTCAGACGGTGAGGCGAACTTGACCTCAGAGATAATGGGGATTCTCCTAGCATTTATGATAGCTTTTTTTAGGCTTTTAGGTGTAGCAGCCACTTTCGTACAGGTTTCGTAGCGTCCTTCCTTTATCGATTTTACCGCGTCTTGGGCTAGTAGGTCAATGTAGTCAGCCATATTTCATTTCATACTCCTCAAGCTTTGATAGTTGCCCGCAGGAAGCTTTGATCATCGTCTTCAATTTTTTATAGGCGGCTCCGCTTTCCATGGATTCGGTTGCCAGTTCAATTCCCTCCTTTAAATCGTCAGCTTTGCCACCGACCAGTACTCCGGCCGCCGAGTTAAGCAGCACCATGTTCCTTTTCGAGTCTTGGGCATCGGGTTTGCCGTTTAATAGTTTGAATGTGAGTTCGGCGCTTTCTTCGGGCGTGGTTCCGATTATTTCCTCGGGTTTAGCTATTCTGAAACCAAAATCTTTGGGGGTTATCTCGGTGAGGGATACCTCTCCCTCTCTGAGCTGTGCTACTAATGTTTTGCCGATGATGGAGATTTCATCCAATCCGTCTACGCCGTAAACCACCATGGCTTCTTCGCAACCCAGTTCTCTTAAAACATAGGCTAGTGGTTCTAACAATTCTTCGCTGTAGACTCCAAGCACTTGGGCGTTTGCACCCGCGGGATTGGTTAGGGGTCCTAGAATGTTGAATACGGTTCGGATGCCTATTTCCCTTCGTGGCCCAATAGCATGCTTCATTGCGGGGTGGAAGTTTGGGGCGAACATGAAGCCTATACCCACATTCTCAATAATTTTCTCAACAGCCTTCGGCTCTAAGTTAAGATTGAAGCCGAGTTTCTCCAATACATCGCTGCTGCCGCTCCTACTGGTAACTGATCGGTTGCCATGCTTCGCGACTGTGATCCCTGTGCCGGCAACAACGAAGGCTGCCGCTGTGCTCACGTTAAAGGTTTTCATCTGGTCTCCTCCGGTTCCGCAGGTGTCCACTAGTCGACCGTTAACCTTGGGATAAATTCTACAGCAGAACTCTCTCATCACAGCTGCGAAAGCCGAGATCTCCTGAACAGTTTCTCCCTTAATTCTCAGAGCGGTCAGGAATGCTCCAATCTGAGCCGACGTGGCACCGCCTGACATTATCTCTTTCATCACGTCCCGCGCTTCTTGGTTTTCCAAGCTCCTTCCCTCAACTAGTTTTTGTAAACCTTGCTTTATCATCTCTTACTCATCCTCAAGAAAATTTTTTATTAATCTCTTTCCGTTTGTGGTGAGTACCGATTCGGGGTGAAATTGCACTCCTTCAATTGGATATTCAAAGTGTCTGACCGCCATAATCTCTCCGCTATCCATTGACTCAGCGGTGATTTCCAAGCATGATGGCGCAGTTTCCTTATCTCCAATCAGAGAGTGGTAACGGGTGGCTACGAAGGGATTCTCCACTCCCTTAAAGATCCCTCGACCATCGTGTTTTATCAGGCTTGTTTTTCCATGCTTTAAACTCTTGGCACCGATAATTTTTCCACCGAATGTGGAGATGATTCCCTGGTGCCCCAAACACACGCCTAATGTGGAAACTCTGCGGCTCAGGTTTCGCAGAATTTCGGAACATACGCCGAAGTACCGCACATCTTCCGGTGTTCCGGGACCGGGAGAGATGATTATCCTCTCTGGGTGGAGCTTGGCGGCTTTTCTTAATGTTATTTCATCGTTTCGATAAACGAGGGGCTGTGCTCCAAGCTCGCCTACGTACTGCACCAGATTGTAGACGAAGGAGTCATAATTATCGATAATGAGAACTTTCATAGTTTATTTAACCCTCCGATAATTCTAATGCCTTAAGCAGGGCTTTTGCTTTGTGTTCGGTTTCAAACCATTCTTTTTCAGGCACCGAGTCCGCCACTATTCCCCCACCTGCCTGTATGAAGCATTTATCCCTGTCCGCTACCAGTGTTCGTATGGTGATGGCGAAATCCATGTTGCAGTTGTAGGAGAAATAGCCGACAGCGCCTGCATAGGGTCCCCTCCTAGTAGGCTCGATTTCCTCAATTATCTCCATGGCTCTTACTTTGGGGGCTCCTGAAACCGTCCCGGCTGGGAAAACCGCTCTCAGAGCATCATAGCAACTACAGTCTTCTCTGAGCTTTCCCACCACTCGGGAAACCATGTGCTGAACATGGCTATACTCGTGAACCTGCATAAATTCTGGAACATGGACGCTTCCAAAACTGGATACTCTACCTATATCATTCCTAGCAAGATCCACAAGCATTACGTGTTCGGCGCATTCCTTCTCATCTGCTAGGAGTTCCTTTGCCAAAGCCCGATTTTTCGCCGGGTCTTCCACTCGGGGTCTGGTGCCGGCGATGGGAAAGGTCTCCACTTGGCCTCGGTCAACCCTTACCAGCATCTCGGGACTGGATCCCACGATTCGCTGTTCTCCCATCTTTAGGAAATACATGTAGGGGGAGGGATTAATCTCTCGTAGAGCCAAATAGAATCGAGTAAGGTCTCCTTTGAATCTGAAATCAAGTCTCTTGGAAAGAACCACCTGAAAAATATCGCCGGACACTATGTATTTTTTAGCTTCCTCCACCGCTTCCTCATAGATTTCTTTTGCCATGTTGACCCGGGGGCTGGTGAAGGATAAGTTTCTCGGGTTGTCTGTCTCTTCTAGTTCTGCTAATTCTTGGGAACGGTCTTGGTTCCGGTAATAGTAGAAGTTTTCTCCGTGAATGTGGTCGAATACGATGCCGTCATCGTATACCCCCATGTGAAGGTCTGGGAATTTTAGGTCGTCTGCCGCCCGTTTGGGGAGTCTCTCCCAGTAGCGTACAGAATCGTAGGAGATGTAGCCTACTGCGCCTCCCACTAACCTCGATTCTTTTTGGTGGTTTTTGTGGGTTTTTCTTCCAAGAATCTCTTCAACAACCTTGAGGGGGTCGCTGGCTTTGATTCTGGTCTTTTCGCCGGATTCCGTGTCTTGCAGTGTTGTTTGACCATTTTTTGCCGTTAGAACCAGTTTGGGCATGAATCCTATGAACGAGAATTGGGCCAGCTTTCTTGGTCCTTCCATGGACTCGAGTAGGTATGCATATTCGTATTTTTCATGGATTTTCAAAAAAAGTTCGGTTGGTGAACAATTGGTTGGGAATTTTTTAACATTTAGTTGATTAAAGGGTGTGTTTTTGCTGATGTTCTTCGGTTGTTGTCCAAAGATAATACCTCACTTTGTGAATCCTCCTGCAATTTAAGTGTGAGACTATTTTTGGTGAAATAAACTAATTTATAGTAAAATTTATACTTACGTGAATTATTTAAAACTTACGTGTACTAAAATGTACATTAAATATTCCCCAAACCCTCCCCCCATATTCTTTTAAAACGTAACTAGTAGCCCCACTGCAAGACCTCCCACAGCTACAAGTGCCCTATTCTCCATCCTCTAAACTCACCACCATCTTCCCTATCCCCCAGTATTCATACCAGTGACTCCTCTGCTCTAGCACCGTTGTCCGAAACTTACCCATCTAGGACACTTCCAGA
>NZ_JBRAKS010000175.1:0-8297 GCF_052745115.1 Candidatus Jordarchaeum sp. | reverse complement strand
ATAATCGCTCCATATGCATCTAGCGGTAGTTCAGCATGATTCTATTTAAACACCGGTATGTATTTAGCTCATGGAAATCGATCTGGCTTTTTATACCTCCTTTTTCCGAAAAAGGAGCTATTTTTAGTTCTTTTCTCCCGTGATGAACGCCAATCCATATGTTCAAATAAAACTCCTTGATGTTTGGATACGTCTTGGTGGATGGCTGGAAAAGCTCGTTTCCAGTTTTCACTTCACACAATTACCCGATTTTTAACATCTTCATGTGAAAATTTTGGACACAGGGATGTGGAAACAAGCAAGTCACGCCATCACCATGAATAAGCCAAACATTCAAAGGAGTCAACATTGAACATATGGCGCCAATAAAATAAGAAGGCGAATTAAATCATCTTTCAGCAATTAGAGCCTTATTATCCGCCTCTTAATCACAACAGCTAAATACATACAAACACCGCTATTTTAGAACTGTTAGCATAGGCGTCAAAGATCGAAAATTTCATAAAATAAAAAAATTAATGACTCAATAAAATTTAAATTTTAAATAAAAGAGCGCTAATTTTGCGAATTTCTCAAAAATAATGTTTAAATAAAGATAAAAAACTAAAATATTTTTGCGAAAAATACAATATATTCCGAAACTTATATATACCCAAAGAAACCAAAAAGAAGGTAAAAAAGGCTGAGTCGACGAAAATGTGCATGACTTCCCCTCCTCCCAATTTCACGCCCAAAAACTGGACAAACGTCCGTTTTGCGGAATCCTCCCCTATGTTTTATCTCCCCTCTCCCAGCATTTTGTTTTTTGCGTCGACGATGAAGCCTCCCCTCCTTTTGTGAACCAACAAGTCCAAGTTTACATTTATTTCCCTTACCATTGCTTGTAGTGGGGGAAAGCGATTTTTATAATTTTACTGACTCGTTTTTTCTTTGGTAGTTCTAATTTTTATTTCAAAAGAATTATATAATTTTGTTGGTATTTTTGTTTTGATAGTGATTTGGGGATTTTTGTATGAGCATTGATGAGGTTATATTGGAGTTTATGAAAAAGTTAGATTTGACTGATGATGAGGTTAAGGTTTATTTGGCGGTTTTGGGTGCTGGGCGTTTAGTTTTAGGTGATGTTGCTTCTTTGACTGGTTTACCTGTGGATGTTTGTAGAGGCGTTTTGGATCATTTAGTAGAGTTGCGTTTTGTGAGACGTTTTCCGGGGGAGGCGGAGGGTTTTGTGGCTTTAAATCCCTTTTTAGCGGGTTTTTTAATTGTTTATGAGGATTTGGATAGTTTTTTGGAGGGTTTGCGGGAGGTTTTAGCTTCTCGGAGTGAGGAGCTTTATGAGCAGCTTGAGGGTAGTAAGAATTTTTCGATAGAGGAGATTTCTCGTTTGGCTAGTATGCGTGTGGAGAATTTGATGTCTCTAGTGGAGGATTTTAACAGGTCTTTGGGCTCCCGGCTTGAGGAGAGTGCGGATTCCTTCAGGAATTTGACGGTTTCTGTGGAAGAGGCAATTCACTCATCGCTTTCTACGCATATGCTTGATATGGGAGATGTGGAGCGTTTTGAGGAGAAAAAGAGTTTCGATCTTTCGGATGTTATTTCTGAGTTTATTGCTAACGTGGATGATGATATCAGATCCTTGGAGGATTTGAATAGTAAGGCGCTCTCCTCTTTTATGACTGAAATTCATAGACGGTTCGAACTTATTAAGATGCGTTTTGCATCGATTTTGGTTAGTTACCGCTCGCAGCACGATAAACTCAATTCTGATTTAGACGGAGATATTAAGGCGATTCTAAATGAGGATTTGAAGGGTTTGAAGAGTTCTATTGAGGGCATCGAGTCAAGCGTCTTTAGTATTCTTAGAGTGATTTTGGAGATTGCGGGGGAAAAAGTGGAATCGTTTAAAACCCGTTATTTGGAAACCTTGAACGGATTGCTTAATGAGTATTTGGATATTTTGACTTCGTTTGAGCCCCGGGTAAAAAATATTCTTGAAGGGTTGGAAAACGTTTCCTCGGACTTGGAGAACACCACATCTGTTTTATCGTCACGCAGAAAAGCCTTTACAAGCGTAGTCTTAAAGGGAGACGCTTTCCTCGATGAACTAAACAATAAGACCAAGCAAATTTACGAAATGGCTAAAAATTTAAGCCAAGATTACCAGAAGATAATTTCAGATCAAATCGTATCCGCACAAGCATTTACCGATAAAAACACAGAAAGTTTTTCAAACTTTATAGATGAAAGAACCAACAGCGTAAGGGAAGAAGTAAGCAAAATAGAAGAGAAGTTAAAGGAGAGCATCACCCCGAGGACTTCCTTAATAGAGTCTAAAATCTCGGAACGAGTCTCTGGAATCATTAATAGAAACAATGAAGATTGTGAAAAAATTTGCACCCAGTTGGATCAGGAAATAGGCGACTACATAAACCACGCCTACAAAAATGTTAAAGAAGCCATATCCTCATTTGAAAGCGGAGTAAAAGAACTATTTTCCACACACAATTCCAACATTAGGAACAAGATTAAACTCCTAGAGTATAGCGTCCTTTATCTCCGGAAAAAACTCGCCCAAATGCTGCAAAACAACGCCTTCGAATACGATAAAAAAACCGATGAACTCTACGACAACCTCTCCAGCTCCCTAAAACAAAAAATCACACCCTACCTCAAAGAACTCAGCCCCTTTGAGGAAAAAATAACATCCACAATATCCGAATGCTACAAGGAATCAAGAAACGTAGTAGACACCAACGTCAGAGATGTAAACGAGAAAACCATAAACATCGCATCACAAATCGAAAGAAAAGAAGAAATCCTGAGAAAAATATGGGAAACCTCCTACAACTTCACCCGCCAAGACGTAAAAACCTGGTCCCTAATAGGAGAAAAAGCCATGATAGCACACACCAAATCTATGGTGGGAAGAACCAAGAAAAACATAACCATCATAACACCCGAAATCATCCCCGAAATCCTAGAAGAACTACTCAACATTAAAAACTTCAAAGCAACCATAATCTCAAATATTGACATGAAAGTCTTCGACTCAGTCATCAAACACTTCTCAAGACAAGGAAACGTAAAATTCCTCAACTACCCCAACAAAGATCTATGGTGTATAATAAGAGACAAAGACGAAGTACTATTCGCACCAATAACCGCCAAAGAAGAAACAGTAGCAATAGTATCAGAACAAGAAGGCTACATCAAATACAACCAAGAAATAACCACATCCATGGTACTATCCAAAAGCAAAGAAATCAAGACATCCTAAAACTTAACCCAAAAATCTTATCCATACACAACTTCTTTAATCCTAATCAAAGATCAGATACCCAGAACTAAGGGATTTTATAATCTCCGCGATTTTTATCTACCCAATTTCAGCACTATAAGGCCCAAGGACAAGACCTATAGGAAAAAATATATATTCTTTATATTTTTTAGAAAAATTAATAGCATTTCTACTTTCTATATGTTTTTTAGGAAAAATTTATAAGATAAATCAAAAAACAATAATTACTGAACAAAAACCTCAATAAAAATCATGCTTACCTCCCTCTCTCCCTTTGCCCCCCGAAAAGGGGGGCTTAAATTACGCTCAATCTCCCTCTCTCCCTCCATAAGCCCCCCGTAAGGGGGGCATCCTCAATAATTCATGCTTACCCTCCCCTCTCTCCTTGTTCGGGAATTCATATTATTCATCTCCACTCCCTACTCCCTTTGTACAGGGAGTGTTTCATGCTTGTCTCTCTCCCTTCCTCCTTTTTCCTATTTTTCTTTGTGAATTTGGATTGTTTTTTAGTGTTTGAGTTTTTGTTTTTTTAGAATTGGGGGTATTTGGGGTGTTTTTTTATGAGGGTGCCTAGGTAGATTGCTTCTAGGAATTCTTCTATTGTAGGTTCCCATTGTAGGGCTATTATGAGGTTGGTTTTTGGGGAGTAGATTTGTGTTCCTTGGGTGCTTGCGCGGCAGCATCTTACTATTTGAAAGTCGTTTGATGTGGTTTCTTTTCTTGCGATGTGTGCGGGGCATATATCGATTTTTTTCATTTTTATTTTTGGGTTGAGTTCTTTTACGGTTTCAAAGGTTATGGGGCATCCTACTACCAGTACTGGGTCTTTTAGGGGTGTAATTTTGTCGGCGTCGGTGTCTAGGAATAGGAATTCTCTTTCGGTGGTTGCGCTGCAGGGGAATATTATTGGTGGTTTTGTTTGGGTGGTTTCGTTTAGTATGTCGATTATTTTGATTTTAAATATGGTGTCTTTTCTTACATACTGCTGTTTTTTGGCGTATTGGACTTGGTCTTCTAGTTTTGCTGGTTTTGGGGGGGTTATGTCGATTATTCCTATGATGGTGTTTGGGGATTCGAATAGTGCGATTCCTATGTGTTCGAATTTTGATTTGAAAACTATGGCTTTTGTATCTTTTTTTAGATGTTTTATTGCCGCTTTGATGACCTCGGTTTTTTGGGTGGGGTCTATTTTGGGTAATTCTGCGATTTGTGTTTCTTGTTCAGTGCTTAATAGTATGGCGCTTGTTATTGTTTTTATTAGATTGTTTCCTAGGGTTTTGATTTCGTATACGGTAAATCCTGTTGGTGACTGGGCTAGTATGTATTTTGTGGTGTGAAATACTTTTTTTCCCTTTAGGGTTTTGGCGTCTTGTGGCTCCTTTACTTTTACTATGTTTACTTGTTGGGGGTGGACTACTCTGGGCAATTTTTACACCTTTAGAGGTCTCTTTGGGGGACGATGTCGCAGCCGGTGCATTTGAGGCACATGGTTCTAAATTTGGTTACGTCAAGGCCTTTTTCTTTTAAGATTTCTTTGTGTTTTATTGCGTGCGTGATTAGTCTTTGGGCTGAGGGTCGTGTGGCTCTGTTGTTTAGGGCTTGTTGTAGTTGGGACTCTATGAGGGGACTTAAGTTTATGGGTCTTAGGGATGCAATTATCCCCCAGTCTGCTAGTGCTTCGGCACCTTGGTCTACTTTTTCTTCTTTTTCGCCGAGTCCGATTATGATGTTTGAGCAGGCGCGGTTTTCTCCGAAGATTTTTCCGGCGTATCTTACCATTTTCAGATTGTTTTTATAGTCGAATTCGCTGCAGACGATTGCGAAGATTTCGGGATCATAAGTTTCAACATTCACTTTTATCTCATCTGCTCCGGCGTCATAGAGCATATCTACGTGTTTTTCTTCCTGCACGAACGGTTCGACTCCGATGGGGAGGGAGTCTCCGAATTCTTTGCGGATGGCTTTTACTACTCTGCACATATGTTTTACGCTCTGGGTGGGTGAGGTGAAAACTCCGGTTGTGAGTGCTACAGCGCTTAAACCTTGGTTTGCTACGCGTTTGATGGTTCTTGTAACTATTTGAGGTTTGAGAATTCTGTGTGACACGTGGGATTGTATTACTGGTGTTGCACAGAATTTACAGTGGTAGATACAGTTTGAATCTAGATTAAGAAAAGTCTGCTCGGGACAGTGGAGAAGGCTTTTAACCTGTTTTGCAGGGAACCAGTCAATCCCGTTCCTTTGAATCATTTTTCTTTCAACATCAAAGGTGTATGGGGTTTTTGACTGAGTTTCGACCAATGCTAGACGCACCAGTTTTTCATCATTGAATCGGAGGAAAATAGATTTTTGGCCGGTGGTTGGACCTGCGGTTGAATGATCTGCTATGAAGGGTAATTCTTTAACATTTTTTACAAAGATTGCTCCGTTTTCAAGGAGTTCTGCTTTTGCTCTGGTAGTTTGCGGTATTTCCTCCTGCAATTTGAATCCCTCATATTTATATTGGGTTAATGTCTGGAAGAACACAGAAAGAAACTCTGTGTGAACAGAAGTGGAAACACAGAAAAACCTTACGGTTATTTTAGACCAGGCTTTGGATAGGCGGATTACTTTTCAAGAAGCTCAGAGCCTCTTGAAAGTTGAGGGTAAAAATTTCCAGAGACTCTTGGAAGTGGCCCGAACAGTAACTGACCGGGAGATAGGACGTGCTTTACGTGTTTATTATCCTTCGAAAATGTTTCCCTCGATATCTGTGACTGGTGGATTCTGTGAATTGGGATGTGCCCACTGTAATCGCCACTATCTTCAACACATGATACCTGTTCTGACTCCGGATGAACTTTATCAGATCTGTCTTAATCTCTATAATGAAGGGGCTGTGGGTTGTCTGATTAGTGGAGGGAGTAATAGTAAGGGGTACGTTCCCCTAGAACCATACGTTAATGTAGTGAAGCGCATAAAAGAAGATACTGATCTTATTCTGAATGTGCATACCGGATTGTTAAGTTTAAATTTAGCTAGAGAGTTATCGGAAGCTGGGATTGATGTGGCTTCAATTGATGTAGTTGGTGATAATGGAACCATAACTGGTATTTATGGATTAAATAAGAAGGTTGAGGATTATGAGAAAGCCCTTGATAATCATTTAAGGGCGGGAATTAAACACATTGTTCCGCATATTTGTGTGGGTTTAAACTATGGGAAAATAGGTGGGGAACTTAGAGCATTAAAAATGGTGGAGAGAATAAATCCTGAAATACTGGTTTTTATCACATTAATTCCCACAAGTGGAACTCTTATGGAGAAGGTTACTCCCCCGAAACCAGAGACGGTGGTTAAAATAATTGCGATTGCCCGTTTATTATTGCGGAAAGCCTCTATATCTTTGGGGTGTATGCGGCCGGGCGGATTGAGAAGAAGGAAGCTGGATTCTTTGGCTTTAAATATGGTGGATAGGATAGCGGTTCCCGTACCTAGAGCTTTGAAAGAGGCAGAAGAGCATGGTTTAAAAATTGAGAAGTATAATTCTTGTTGCGCTTTACCGAATGAATTTGATTCAAGAATAAAAGATAAGATTTCGGAAAAGGATTAGATTTAGCGTCGGAAATTCCATTTTCTGGTGGCGTACTTTTCTCTAATAAGTTTATTAGTTAGCTGCTTTTCGTATTCTGTGAGTTTGCCGGGTACAAGTTCTATATCCAGAGCTTTTTCGAATCCTTTCCGTAAAATGTCTTTAATCATTTCTATTTTTGGTTTCTCTTTCAGAGCTGTTTCCAGGTTGATAACTCTTTCTTCTATGGATTTAGCTACCTTGTCGCTCATTTTTTCTTTCGATACCTTTAGGACATTTGCCATGGTTTCAATGTCTGTTTTTACGAGGAGTGTTCCGTGGTGTAGTACAACCTTTTTTCTTCTGGTTTGGGAACTTCCACTAATCTTTCTTCCATCAATTAAAATATCGTTAACTGGCTTGAATATTGCATCTAGTTTAAGCATTTTTAAGCCTTCAACTACCCCACGGCATAGAACCTCGTATGATTTTAAAATATCTCGGGGAATTTTTTTGTTATCTTCGCTTACAACAATATTGTAGGTGAGATTTTGCTTATCCGAGTATATTGCTCCACCACCTGTTATTCTTCTACTAATATCGATTCCTAGTTTTTTACATTCTTCAACATCTACCACGTTCTCTACAGCTTGGAAGTAACCGATAGAACATGCAGGAGGATCCCTCTGATACAGAAAGAGGGTATCTGTAACCATGTTTTTAGAACGCGCCAATAGAATGGCCTCGCCTACTGCACCGCTTGTAGGAGGGTCTATTACCTCCAAATCTAAAAAACGCCATTCTTCCCTCAATCGAAACACCCTTATCGGTTAAAACCATGAACTAAATTTTCCACAAATAAACTTGAGAAATAAAACAAATTTAAAATTAACTAAAAATAAATATATCCCTTAGAATGAATTTTAAATTATAAAAATTTTTACTTTAAAAATGAAGGCATGTTTCACCTACGATAAGGTAACTATTTTTTCATTAGAATTTGGAAATTAGGTTAAAAACTTTTTTCATACTTTCTAGATATATAGTAATCTATAAAATTAACAGCTTAAGGTAAAACGTAATAAAAAAAAGGGAGAAGGAGTTACAATAATTTTTATAATTCAGAAGGGCCAAGGAAGTTTTGGGAATATCGGCCATAACCCTCCAAACCATCCAAACCATCCAAACAATCCAGACCAGGATTGGCTTGGCATTACTGACCAGCTGACAACTCCTGCTCCTAAGAATGGTCCTATAACCAATGTTAGAAGACCCATTGTAAATAATGCTGTTAGGATATATTTTGTTTTGGACATCTGATCACCATAATTTTGTTTAGAGTTTAATATAAAAACTAAGCGAATTAAATAATAATTAATAAAAAAATATATAAATAAAAAATAAAAAAATAAATAAAAATTTAATAATGAAAATCTCGAAAATGAATCC
>NZ_JBRAKS010000174.1:0-8331 GCF_052745115.1 Candidatus Jordarchaeum sp. | reverse complement strand
AAAGTCCAAGAATGGTATTATTTATCATTAAATCTTTCTACTGTTGTGAACCCCCCACTCTCCATTAAAGGTTGCTGCTGCTAAAATTGCATCGCGGAAGTGAAGATTTTCAGCCCTGTTGTAAACGCCGATTATCAGAGGGATGGCGGCTAACCAGGGATGTACAGAACCAGTTGCAATAATCAGAATTCCGGTTAGCGCAGCGTATATCGTATTAGTTAATTCAGTATCTTCGATCACATCGTACAAATAATATTGTTCCTCATAGTATGGTACATCATCGATGTAGAGAACAAAGCGAAGATATGCGTATATATAATCATCCTGTCCGTAGACTATTATTTGGCCCCATGGCCATGGATACCAGTACCAGTAGTAGTAGGGGGGCGCTTTGACGTATATGTCGGGATCAGCAATCAGTATTCCATCTTCGTTGTAAGCTTCTGCCTTTACCGCGGTGTAGGGGGTACCGTTTATTTCTAGGCTGTATTGTTTACAGATAACTGTAAAGGGTTCACCGTCTATTACGGTACTTACATTCCATTCCTCGATTATTTCTCCGGTTTTAATGATAAAGTGAGAATCAACCATTGAAGCTTCCAGCATATTTTGTCTTTCAAGCGCTTCATAATAATACATGAGTGTCATAGTGTAGCTCTTAAAGTGTTCTTGATACTTGGGGTTCTCACCTAAAAACTGCATTAAGAGCTGTAGTGCAGAATCCTTGTCATTTGTTGTAGCTAGTGTATTCATCCACGTAGTAATATTCTTAGTCATCCACTTTATTAAACCTTGGTTTATGATGTTCTGTTCATATGCCATAATGCTTTGAAATCGTCTAAGAGAATCATTTTTGTTTTCGAAGTTTTCAAGGACAGTATAATTATTTTTATCATACGCAAGATTATTCTCCCAGTTGTTACTCAGATAAGCCAGCAGGAAATAGGGGTTGTTTGAAGCTGTGGAAATGTTACCTAAGGTCATTGAGCACACTGTTCCGAAACCTAGGGAAATAACAAGAAAACCAATTAGAATAACTTTGAAGCCCTTAATCATTCCTAATCTCTCCACAATTTTTAGAGAATCTATGTAAAAACTAGTATATATATCGGAAATTCGGAGAAAGTTTAACGGCGTTACACGAATTTAGCTTTTAGTTTCGACAGTTAGACCATTGGACTATAGAAGATTTATGATCTGTGAAACTCTGGTAGGTATATGTGTGGCTTTAGGGATTTAGAGTACTAGACCAGGTTCTAGAAGAGGGAGCTTTGCAGGTTTCTTAGAATTAAGAGGAGGGCTGAGCAGCAGGCTTTCAGCCGCTACGGTTTAACCTACGTGGTAGAGGAGTGCCTGCCGGTTAAGCTTAAAGAGATTGACCAGATGCGGGAGAAAGGAATTATTTAAGCCTTTTTGTTGTTTTTCCAAATTTTTTAGGTCTTTTTATTGTTTTTTTCTTGCTTTTTAAGGATTAAGGTATAGTGTTTATGGGTGGGTGTTAACTTAATTTTTTGGTGGTATCTATTCTTGTCTTGGAGGTTGCGCTTGACATAAAGCTTATATTTTTTGTTAACGTGGTTTTATTTGATTTTAGGTTGGACTTCTGGACTGTGGAAGAATGATTAGTGATGCTGGTAAACCAAAGCTTATAAGGTTTCAAAATTACAGAGGTATGATGGTTAAGCAGCTGCTTCAAGAATTGGGTTTAAGTGAGAACCATTTTGCGGTTCTTGTAAATGGTAAGAAGGCTGACCTTGATTCTTTTGTTGATAAGGATAGTTTGGTTATTATTTTGCCCCGTATTGCTGGAGGCTAGGTTTAATTTTTGGTAAGAGGGTATATTGGATGCTGGAGTCGGAGTTTGTTTTCAAGGTGTTGGTTGTTGGTCCTCGAGAGGAGGTTAAGGATCGGTTCCTGTTGTCGATGGGCCCGGATAGTTATTTTTTGGAGTGTTTTAAGTCTATTGTGGGGGTTAGTCTCCAGGTGAATGTGGTTAAGGTTAAGGGGAGGACGGTTAAGGTTCAGATTTGGGACGTTTTTGATTCTCCGCCTTTCAAGGCTATGTTTCACCATTATTCTAAGGGTGCTTATGGGGCACTGGTTCTTTTAACTAAGCGGATTGAGAATGAGGCATCCAAGTATATTGAGGAGATTTATAAGTATTGTGGGGAAATCCCGGTTCTAGTCATCGTTATAGAGGAGAAGAGTTCAGAAGAACTCGCTAAGAAGTATAGTGAGAGTTTTCTTAAGGATCCGTTGCAGAGTTTGGAAATTATCTCTGAGAGGATTTTTGATAAAAAAGCGGAGCCGTTTTATTTGAGGCTTTCATACAGTGTTCTTCCCAGTTATGCTCAGCTTTTGAGCCAGAGGAGATTAGAGAATCTGACCACGGTTCCAATAAACGTTCCTCTCATTAAGGAAACACTGGAGTCTATGGGATTCATGGTTAATGAAAATAATGAGGTTCTTCTGAAGAATGAAAAAGCGATCTACACTGTGGACTTGAAAACCGGTGACGTTTACGTGGGACCAAAATATTGTGCAAACTGTGACCGGGACTGTGTTAAAAGGGAGAAAGTATGCATGGTTCTGGCTACCTCGGGATGGGCGAGCAGCCCAGATATTTCACAATCAGATCTTCTTATAATCTCAAAAGTTTATGCTATTGCCAACGATGAACTGCCCCCTGATGTTAGGGAAAAAATAAACGAAATACTATACTGCCCGTACAAGGATTCGGAAAAACCGAAAAAAACCAAGAGCAGGAGAAGGAGAAGAAGAACCTAAAGGGAAGAAATCAGTATATAAAATCTTAAATCTTACCGAGCACTATAATGTGATCGGGTATTTAGGGCCTTTTTTAAAATTCTCAGAATCTTATCCGGATTTTCTTTTATTATGGTTGTTTCTCCTTTTTCGTTTCTTCCAATTAATGCACATAGGATTACTATGCTGTTAGAGAGTTTGGGATCTATTAGTTTTTTAACTTCTTTTATTGTTTTAGTTTCCGATATTTTCGGATTTCCAGAATTTCCAATAGTGCTTACGGGATTGTCTCTGAAAGGATCAATGTATTCTGCGTTTAGTTTTTGTGATTTTAGAGCGGTTGTAATGAGTTGTGCGCCGAGTAGTTGGCTGAGGGCTAAGAGTTCGTCCAGTTCCTTGAACTCTATCTGGTTATGGGAGGATTCGTACGCCAGTTTGGCTATGTGATCTGTAAAATTTCCATAACCAGTGAGTACTATGAGGATTTCCCGGTTCTGATTATTTCGAACATGATGAGTGATATTGAGAATATTGGATGGTTCTGAGATGTTTATTCTGGGAATTTCAATTATCAATCTATTATCTTTTTTCGAGTACATTCTCTTTTTTCTCCTTTCAGATAAGTTTGATTTTTGGTGGAAGATAATTTTGAATATTTAGATTATTCCAGGTTTCACCCTCAATTTTCACCAGTTGTGGTAGCTTTCCTACGGTACCCGCATATTCGCCCCGAATAATAAATGAGCTTCTCACTCCGGGAATTGTTTCTGCGGTTTCTAGACCTTTTTGCACTGATTTTTCGAAATCCTCTCCCTTAACTGTGTTTCCCACTGCTGTGGCAGCGGCGTCGGCTAGGGCCGCGGTATCGGCGATGATTGTGGCGGCGTCCGCTTCTCCGAAGCTTACTGCGTGACCCACGGTTCCGGAGCTGGTTCCGATTCCTATGGGGAAATCTTTTGGTTTTAACCTGAAGCCAATCTTGCCGGATAATGAGGAGGTACCGGCCAGTAATCCTACAATTATTGAGGTGTTGGAGTCTGCGGAGATTTCTCCCCCATTTTCCACTACTGCTACTCTCGCTTTTACCAGCATTGCATCTACTGCTAGGTCTGCTAGAGCTCCTGCTACGGCAGCCATTGGTCCCACCTTGGCTTGTTGGGCGGCTTGTGCCATGTTCTGTATGATCTCCGGTGCGTCTTTGACTTCTAGGGGTTCGTATGAGGTTAAGAATTCGGGGTTTCTGCGAATGTAGGCTTCTAATTGTTCTCTGTTTTTCTTGACCGAATCTATTGCAATTTTTATGGAGTCGGGATTATCTGTTTCAATGGTGAGTTTGGATTGTTTAATGGTGTACGTTACTTTGGTTAGTTTCATGGCGGCACTCTCAAATTGTTACTATATTATAGCTCTATATTTTGTGTTCTCATATTTATATCTTTTGCTCATATTTTTTATAATAAAATATTACTATAAATCATATTTTAGGATAGCCCCAAAAAAGCACCAATAGTCTTCAAAAAAACCAGAAAGATCCCAAGAAAACAACACTCCAAACAGAATAAAAACCAGATCAAACACTTTACAGGAATCTTTGGCGAGAAAGCCCCCGACTTCTAGTCGCGGGGAGTGTCAAAGATTCCGTAATCATCTAATTTTCTTACGATTTTGACAATGAAGAACGCAACAAAAATGATTTAAAGGAGATTAAATTCAATAATACATCTACATTGATGGGCAATATGTCATATAAAAACATAAATAGGATAGCAGGCAAGAAATTGGAAAGAACGGAGGAGCAAGAGCAAAAATGGCTACATCAAAAATGTGGTCCAAAAAGGGAATAACGGCTTTCCTAGTTATCTGCTTCTTTTTAGTACCAGTTTATCCCCTCTTTTTCTCCGTTCAGCCAATAACCCCGTTTGTTGTGTCATTCTCTAACTATAATAATATTAATAACGATTGGATCATTGATCCGAAAATTAGTCAAATGGCAAAGAGTCTAGACGGTGAATGGATTCCAGTTATGATACGTTTCAAGGATTACGTTGATACCGCTCTGATAGAAGAATTGGAAAACTTGAGTTATTTAAAAATTAATCGAAATGCTTATGGAGTTCCGTTTCTCGTAAACTTGGGCGATATTCACATGGTACCGTGTGAGATTCAGGGATATGACAAACTGGGAGAATTTACTAAACAGTATCGTGATGAGATATTTTACATAGAAAGTGACTTTAGACAGTATCTTTTGCCAGAGGGTATTGTGAATGAGACATTGGAGATTCTTCAGGCCATCAATTCTCAAACCATGGAGGGAGAACCTCACCAAGAAAAGTACACATCGAAACAAGATATTAAATGGTGGGTAAACTTAACTTATGCTCCTAAAGTCTGGGATTTAAAATTGAATGAGCGTAACATCACTGGTCAAGATGTGAGCATAGCATTCTTGGATGCGGGAATAAACGATTGGGAATTTCAAAACGAGACAGGACAATTTTACAAGGAAGGCATAGGGGAAGTGATTCTTAATATTGATGGTATTACGGGAATAATTTATGATACTAGGGGTACTAGTTATGACCCAATTCCAGACATCTATCCCTACGGAGTGAATCATGGAACCGCAGTGGCCGGAGTTGCGGCTGGCGGTCAGAATCAAGGTGTTGCCAAAGGTGCGAATATAATCGATATTAGAGTTATTGATTGGGATTTTGGATACGACCCGTCGATGCTAGTGTTTTGGATAATGTGGTGTGCAGCAAACCGGGATGAATACAATATTAGTGTGATTAATTTTAGCGATGGAACAACTAATCCTCTGCGCATGAGTAAAACCCTCACCGACGTAATGAATTATGTTTATCACCACTGTGGAATAGTGGTTTGCTTAGCCGTGGGAAACGACTATAATAAAATTAGAACAGTGGCCCATCCTGGAAACGCCGAGTTTGCCATAACTTCAGGGGCCTGTGATAAAAATGGGCTTCCCTCAAGCATTACCAGCTTTGGACCTACGTGGGATGGTTACCCAAAACCAGAGGTTCTCGCGCCTTCCACCAGTGGACACACCAGCCTATCTGGTCCAGAGACCTCGGGAGTCGCGGCACTGCTTGCTCAAACCTGTATGGAACTGGACATTCCGAGATGGGAATGGTCTTTCCGAATACGTGCTGCAATAATTAGAGCCGCCGCTATGAATGATATACTGCTTCCGGGCTGGGATCCCGCTTCTGGATACGGGTTACTTAACGCCTTAGATGCTTTCAATCAAATTAATGATACATCTTCCTGGTCTAAACATGTTGCAGTGGCTAAGTGGCCCTACACCTTTGCTACTCCGGATGGAGCTTATTTTATACCCTTGGGACCCTTTTTATTGCCTATTTATTACTGGAATGTAAGGGTTACAGTGGAGTGTGACGGACAGGATATGAGTCCACATGTGGTTTGGGTACAGGACTTCAAACCCATTAATAGTTTAGCAACTATAGGCAAACTTCAAAACCAGTGGATAATGACTCTGGGACAAAAAAACAGCATAACCTACCAGGTTCTAGCACTAACCCCTTACGTATTCTTTCCCCCGGCGATAGCCGGATGCTTATAATAGTTCAGATTGAAAATTCACTCGCCTAGGATTAAAATGTCCTTTTTCGTGTTTTGAAAATATCCAAAAAAAGAGTAGAACATTTTTGAGTTGGCAAGGGTCTTGAATTTATTAAATAAAGTGGTTTATGCTATTAAGATTATAGTTGGTAGGTGAGATTTTTAATTGCGTTCTAGCAAGCTGAAAAAAGGAAATAGTTGGAATAAAGTATTGGGTAAAGTTGGTTTGACGCTTAAAGAGGCAAGGGAGCTTCAAAGAAAACTAGCTTCCCAAGTAATTGAAAAGGATCAATTTGAAAAAATTGAAAACATATGTGGTTTAGATGTATCCTACTATAAAGATACAGGAATTGCCTGCGGAGTAGTCTTGAATTGTGAAGATATGCGAGTTTTAGAGGAGAGGGTAGCCTATAAGGAAGTATCCTTCCCTTATATACCAACTCTTCTTTCCTTCCGGGAAACACCCTTAATTTTAGAAGTTGCTAAAAGCTTGAAGAGTAAAGTGGATTTGTTTATGGTGGATTCCAATGGGAGGCTGCATCCCTATCTACTGGGAGCGGCATCACACTTCGGAGTCCTTATGGATAAATCTACCATCGGTGTTGCTAAAACTCTGCTCTGCGGGGAGGTGCAACCTAAAAAAACGGAAGAAAGATACTCGTATGTTATGCTTAACGGAAAAGCGGTGGGGGCCGCAGTTACTACTCGACTTGGAGCAAAGCCGGTGTATGTTAGTGTGGGGCACAAAATATCTCTGAAAACAGCGATAGAAACTGTTTTGGAAACCTCAAAACTCCGAATACCAGAACCCATAAGACGGGCAGATCATCTATCAAAAATGTGTAAAAAAGATTTGAGAAATAAGCACATTAATTAAACTTATTTTTCATAATGATTATGGTTTTTCCCTAATTTTGGATATGGAGGTTGTTTCCCAGAGTTTTTTTCTTCTGGCTTCTAAAAGATCGTTCTCTAAATTTCTAAATTCTGCGGCGCTGATAATTTGCAACCCTTTTTCTTCGGCCATTGGAAAGAGGTCTTTAACTTTTTCTCTCCAATCGAGATCTCTTAGAAGATGATGATCCAATATGAATTTCTTTACCCGCGTTTCATGCATTATTTTTATGATGTTCTGGATTGAATCCCTTAAATTTTCCTGAGAATAATGATTCTCCAGCATATAAGTCATAGGACCATCACAGAAAATAATATCGGGGTCTTGCTCAATTATAAATGAGGTTTGCGTCTCGAGGCTAGGACCCTCCACATCCGAAGTGTGGAGAAAAACATCTTTACCTTCTTTTATAGCAACTTCAGTTACATACCCTGTCCTAGAATCAGGTCCATGATATACAGGTTCTGAAAAGATTATGGTTGTGTTTCCAAATTCAAAGGTTTGCCCATCGGAGATAAAAATCTCATATGTTAAATCCTTTATCTGCCTCAAGAAATGTGCAGATCTTTGCTTCTGACTATAATTTATATTTTTTTCAGGGTGCTTTATAAAGACGGTTTTATTGCGGTATATTCCTGGTTCCCGGGGATTGTAATGGTCACGGTGATAGTGGGTGATGATCAAGATATCGGATTTTTCTGAATAAGATTTGATTTTCCTCCAGTGCTGTGATTTTCGCTCCAGCTCTATTTTATGGGGCTCAAGACTATACCTCCAAGGACCGAGCGCCACACCGGGATCAATTAGAATTCGACAATCCTTAGTTTCAACAAAAGTCGCCATACTTCGGGTTCCAAGACTTTCAAAAGCTAGAGGGAGAAGATTCAACTTAACATTTCTCCAAAAACAACCACTATACTAGGAGAGATTATCATGACTGAATTTAGTATTGAATCTCAATTATTATTTAAATCTTTGTTAAGACCAGATTTATTTAAAATGAGCTATATGAGACATCTCTTAAAAAGAACCTTTTTTACAATTAAAATTTAAATCATTTA
>NZ_JBRAKS010000173.1:0-8357 GCF_052745115.1 Candidatus Jordarchaeum sp. | reverse complement strand
AACTCGGAAAAGAAATTTAAAGAGGGGGGTGACAAATGTCTATGATTTCTACACTTGTTAATAGAGATGTAATTTGTATAAAACTTATAATTAATGAACTTTTTAAATTTTCAATGTAGTTAAAACTTACCAAACATAGATGATCTTAAAAAGCATTTAATAAAAACAGAGTTACCTATCAGAAAAAGAGTCTTTGAGTGGGCGGAGCCGGATTTGAACCGGCGACCTCCGCGTTGTAAGCTTCGCCCGAATTTTCATTCGTGCGGCATCATAACCGTCTAGACTATCCGCCCATCTTAACATGTTATCCTTTGTGAGTTATATTTGACTTTATTTAATTCTAGCTACTTATAGATTAGATTACTTTGATTTTTTATATAGCTGTGATGTGGTTTTGAACCTTTTTGAAGTATATATATTTTTTCTTTAAAACCTCTTAGAATTTAAAACTAAGGTGTTTTGATTAATTTCCGAATTTTCACAACTAATTCTAATATATCGGTTTCTTATTGGAGGGATCTAATAAGTTTTGTAACTTTTCTTTTATCAGATATTTTTATATTTTCAAATTTGTATTTTTTATGGGGTGATGAGCAGAAGGACGACTGCCGGTGTCTTCTGACGCTGAGGAAATCCATCCATCATGTGGGGCTCGAGCACTGCAAAGTGCAGGCTGAGAAGTCTGGCAATGGAGCAGAAATCCTTCTAGTTAAGGACTGTAAACGATACATCCATCTGATTGATGACTATGATGCGGCTTAAGAACGTAAAAACCAATACTATTGGAAAGCGTTCCGAAATAAACCGCTGAGGATTCAGAAGGAATTGTTGAAACGGCCATCCTCGGGGATGCAAGTCCAAATAGGCTGCCTAGGATTCCCACGGGAGGCGGCGGGTAGGACGCTAAGCGGAATGTCGTCAAAAGATTAAACGGTGACGTTGATCTTTGAACAGAAGATGGATTACTCTCTGCACATCCCCCCCTCAATAACTCTACTGCCCTTATTTCGGTCTGAAATTATTAGGATAATTAAAAAGTCACTTCTTAAATTTTTTAATCAATTTTTAATATTATTTTTTGATTATTCCTCTTGGTATTCTATGGAGGAAATATACGTGTTTTGAATCTTAATTATCTCTGTACTATTTTCTGCTTTTGAATAGTCCTCGAGAAGATTTTCATTAAGTTTGATAAAATTTAATCCCCATTTAAATAGACTGAGAATTTCTTCTGCTTTCTCCTTATGGTTAGTTATATAAAGCGCAGCTGCAAAAGCCTCTGCGCTACTTAGTTTTGTTGGTTTGCCATAATTTATTGGGTTCGCAGCTATTAAGTAGGGCAGAGCGCGTTTAATACCCTTAATTTTATTAAAGGTTTCCGCAACATTTTTCCATGAACAGTCTATAACGGTGAGCCCGCGCCTAACTATATCTTTATCGTCTTCGGGCGATAGCGCTTTTAAAGCAAAAGGATCCAGTATCAAACTACTTTTTGGAATTTCCGATAAGCGACGTAATAATCTCACCTTATCATGCCTTGCCAATTTTAAACCAGTGCATAAATTCGGAGAACACTGCTTCGCGTTATACAAATATAATTTCATGTCTCTATTCACTAGTCCACCAAAATTTTAGATTAAAAGTATTTTTCATAATAATTCGAAAACTACACTTTTTGCTTAGTGTCTACAAAGAGTTTTTAATAATCAATGTTAAATCATTAGTGATTAGCATTTTGATTTGGTCAATTTTGGATTAAAGATAAGTACTTTGAAGTAATAAATATTATTTACAAAAATAATGAATTGTGGTGGTGGTAATGCCTATAGCCTTTGTTTTGATAAATACGGAACCTGCTAACGAGGAGAAGGTTCTTAAAGAGGTCTCTAAAATTGAGGGCATAGAGGAAGCATATATTCTGTACGGAGTGTACGACATTCTAGCGAAAATTGAAACTGAATCGATGGAAAACTTGAAGCAAACAATTATCTGGCAGATTCGAAAAATAGAAGGAGTTGTTTCAACCCTTACACTTATTGTTGCCGAGGAAGGAGGTTAAACTCTAACATTCCTCCTTTTATTTCAAAAATACTTTAGCTCTCTAATACCGGACAAATTCTCATAACAGTATTTTTTTTATTCTTTATTTGATCTTCTAACCAGTAAAAAATGTTTATATCCCCTATAATTTTTAATATTTAAATAAATTTTTATTATTATCTTTATCTAATGGAAAATTCAATAGTTAATAATAATTTCTTGAGCAAGATGGAAAATGAGCCCATCAGGAGTTTGTGAAATTTGTGAAAAAGAAAAAGCTGAGGTTGAATGCCGTTTGTGTAATAGAATGATTTGTAAAAACTGCTTGGCGGAAAATATTTGTATTATGTGTAATGAAACGTTGTGTACAGTATGCAAAAATCAATTATCTGATCGAGCGTGTAACATCTGTGGTCTATTGGTATGTGAGGATTGTAGTGTAAAAATAAATGAGGAAACTATTTGTTTAAATTGTAACTCTAAGAGGCGTTTTTGAGTGACTATTCTTCATATAGGGTTTGATGATACAGATTCTCCCTCAGGTGGCTGTACTACTTATTTATGCGCTAAACTGGTAGAGTTACTTTCATTATTAAATGTAGATTTCATCGACTATCCGTTGCTAATACGCTTAAACCCTAATGTACCTTTTCGTACTAGAGGAAATGCCGCTCTGTGTTTAAGAATAAAGATTGATAATGATTTAGAGAATAAAGTTAAACAGATTGTTCTAAATGAGATAAAACGTGGAGCAGAACTAGCTTTTAAAAACACCAATCCTGGTATAGTTTTTTACAAGGGAAAAACAGTACCTGATATAATAACAAAATTTTCTAAAAAGACTATACAGGATATTGTAATGATAGATAAAGCTTTAAAAATAGCTAAGAATGTGGGTGCAGAAATATTTACGTTTAAAAATGCCAGAGGCATTATTGGTGCACTAGCTGCAATAGGTACACTCCTGGATAATGACCACACATATGAATTAATAACTTATAGAACCCCAGAAAATTGTGGTAAACCCCGTAAATTAGATATTAAGTCAGTTAGAAATATGGACTCTAATACTTCTCCAAACACCTTCTGTAATCTAGATGATGGACGTATACTAATTACGCCTCATGGTCCTGATCCAATTCTTTATGGTGTTAGAGGTAACTCTGCAGAAATTGTTTATGCAGCAAATAGTATGGTAAAGTCTCTTGAACCTATTGAACGATGGGTGATTTATAGAACCAACCAAGGTACGGATGCGCATTTACGATTTTTTCCAAGTATTTCCCAAGTTAGACCCTATTCATGCGTGATAATAAATGGGATAGTTTCTAGTAAACATAAAACAATTTCTGGAGGCCACGTAATTATACAGATCAAAGATCATACTGGAGTAATTGATTGTGCTGCTTATGAACCGACGGGTGAGTTCCGAGAAATTATAAAAAATCTAATTCCCGGCGATCTGGTCCGTGTTTATGGTGGTGTTCGTCCGGCATCGTCCTATCATCCAATAACTATTAATCTAGAAAAAATCGAAATTCTCAAACTTGCTACGCTTGAAGTAAAATTCAATCCGAAATGCCCTCAATGTGGAAAAAGTATGACGTCTGCGGGCAAAAATAAGGGATTTAAATGCAAGAAATGTGGATTAAAATTAAAAGAAGCGGAAAAAACAACTTTAAAAATATCCCGAAATATAACCGAAAAATTATATCTCCCCCCGCCCAGAGCTCATCGTCACTTAACTCGCCCATTAGAACGAATTAATAAGGCAACAAAAAAATCGGAAACCATGTTCACGCCTTGGCATTATCCATAAAGCGGGTTTTAAACATCTTTTTTTAATCTCTGCTTGGCAGCAGCCGCTAAAATCGGAAATGCTATTGTAACATCGGCTATCAAATCTATACTATTTGCATCGCTTTTTAATTTCCCCCAAGATCGTGCCTCGCTTAGAGGCGCCCCACTTAGTCCTCCAGATTCCGGTCTATCAAGAGTGATTTGAACGGCATAATCAAATCCTCGACCAGTAATTAGCATAGTCTGCAAAATATGGTTCTTTGGAAACCCTCCACCTAGAAAAATGGCGCCACTTTTTTTACTTTCATATGCTATGTTAATGATTTGATGCAAATCCTCTAGCACATCTATTTTAAGGGGGTTTAATTGGGAAAAAAGCCATGCTTGGAGTCCAAGAATAGAATCAGTTATTGCTGGACAAAATATTGGAACCCCTTCATCTGCAGCGGCTTTTACAAAGGAATTTTTATCCTTTAGTCTCTTACCAATCTCATTTAAAAGGTCACATACAGAAATACCATTTTTCCTTTTTTCAACATTTATATCCTTAAAAATTTGTTGAATTCGTTCTTCAAACTTAATAAAAGCTTTGTCGGAAACATATGCATCATAAATACGATTAATGCCCCGCTTTCTGAGTTCAGAATCATCACCCTTTACCCCCCTTTCATGGTGCTCACCAAAAGCTTCGATTATATCATGCGTTATATTTGCTCCAGTACTAACAATAACATCCACAAATCCTTCTCGAATTAAATCCGCAAATAACCCCCCTAATCCTGCAGGCACAAGGGCCCCAGCCAAACCTAGAAATACCTTGACATCGGGATCGCTCACCATCTGAACAAAAATGTCCACTGCTTTTGCTAAACGCCCTGCACAAAAAACTCCAGATGCCCCCATTTCTCTAACAAGATCCAATACACTCATCTGTTCGCCTATTTCTATGCGTTTTATCTTCACTTTATATACCTCAAATTCTTCCAATGTTTAATGGTATTAAAAAATCTATTATACTTAATTGAAACTTAAAATTCAAATCTGATTTACTTTTATTACATCCAACTCTAGACACTTTGCTTCCGTGTTTAATATGGAAGATATACTTGGTTCTGTGCGGCCTTCGTCCCCGGAAATAAATTCTTTTATGTACAGCCCTCCTTGGCATTCGATGATTAGCTCCATTTTATTTGAATTAAGTATTTTGTAATCCACTTTGAAAACTTTTTTCGTTCTAACTAGGTTCGCTCTTCGATGTGATACTCTTATCGGGGTTTGTTGACGAATAATTTCTCCCGAAAGTTTAGTTTTTAATAGTTCTAGATTTTCTGGTGGTACTTGATCTTTTAACTCTACTAAAGCACTATATGTTTTGCTAGATGTTTGAGCCAGAGCTTTAATGCGTCTAACTTCTTCCTTGTTAGAAAAATTAAGATTCATTACTCTTATCTTTCCTTCAGAGCGATCATTAATTATATTTTCTAACTCCTTTAAATCCAAATCACGTTTTTTCGGATTTTTAATTTCTAACACAAACTGGCGTCCATTTCCTAGCATTCTAGCATCTATGTCCTCTCTTCCCGCTCCATGAAATTTCGTTTCCTCTCCTTCAGTAATTTCTAATACTGGTTTAGCAATGATCTCCTCAACAGATTCTTGGTACATTTTACCTGTACCATTACACCTTTCACAGCCCTCCCCCCCACATTCTCGGCACGGCCATCTGGTTTGGGGGATGCCTCTTACAAGTTTCAAATATCTTCCTGAAATATGAAGTGGGTTAACTTCAATCGACAGTGATAAATCTTCTATATCTAACACTATCAGTATATCAGGTCTATTGAACTCAACATTTTTGCCAGTAATCATTGTTAAAACTTTACCGATTTCACGATTAATTTCTGCTTTTAATGCTTCACTGGTATTGATTTCGAAAGTCGATCTTAACATGTCCTCCTTTTCAGAAATTCTAGGCGGGATTTTTGATCCTATAAGAAAGTTGTTAAAATTATAATTTTCCAATTCTATAGCTATTTTTCTTGCTATTTCCTCCTTTTTGGAAAAAATATTTTCGCAAACCTCGCATTTGCTTTCTATATTTAGTTCGAGACCCTTTTTTCGAAGTGTTTCTAAGGCAGGTGTAAAAAATCCGTTAATAGCCACAATTTTAAGTAAATTTTCTCCCATCTCCTGATCAATCGTAAAATATTTATGCCCAATAAGTGTTAGCACCATCTTTATTGAGTACCCTCTTTCAGCGTTAGTAGCTTTTGTACCCAATAAGGCAAATTGTCTCCCGAGGCAATTATCACATAGCTTGTGCTCTTTTAGAATATTTATTACCTGATCAATTATCTCCATTATTATCATTACCCCGGAGCACATCCAATTTGTTGTTTATCATCACTATGAAACTGTCAATTGGGTAGATATCCCTAAAAAATACTTCTTCATATCCTTCCCTAACGAGTTGATAAATTCTAAAATCAGGAAATGGATATTCTATTGGTATAATACAATTTAAACTATTTCTAAATGTTATCTTCTCAATTTTCTTCCCCTTAGTATTCGGAAAAATCACATGATCTACAGTTATTTTCCTCAGTGTTTCTAATGCGCCAACATAGTTTTCAGAAATGTAAACTCCACGTCTAAACATGGCTTCCTTTATGTTTTGTTGTTTTAACCCTGTCTGTGCCTTCATCAGTAACATAGCAATAGACCTAGTATCTGGCCCAAGATATTTCAATTTATCACCAACTAATTTAATCATATGATTCCCATCTTCAACTAAAATATAAAATATCACATCTCTCCTGACTCCCTGTGAAAGAAAAAAAGCAGCTCTTATGCATGCAATAAGCTTTGAAACAGTTTGCTCAATAAACCCTAGGTCAATTTGTTTTCGAGTAATTATAGGGATATTATTTAACAGAACGCTGAAACATCTCATGCTTATTATCCTTTCCATTTCTTGATCTGGTCTGGTGTAATACCTGGGGGGAGTTGCATTCCGGGTTTTCCCCTTAATCTTCTCTTGCCCATCATCTTGGCCATTTTTTTAGCTGCAAAATACTGGTCGATCAACTCTTTAACATCTCTAGGTTGAGTGCCAGATCCCCTAGCAATTCTGATAATTCTAGGACGATCAATCATCTTGGGGTTAACTAATTCTTCCTTAGTCATTGATTGCATCATTACTTTCCAATTACCCATTTTGTCATCCGCAACATCTTTCAAATCTTTTGGAACTTTGGCGCCAAGTCCCAGTAACTCCAAAACTTTACTGATAGGACCCATCTTTTTCAACTGTTCCATAGAGTTATAAAAATCCTTTAGTGTAAAACGACCACTTAAAAGCGCCATAGCAGCATCCTTATCTGTTGTTATTTCTGCTTCCTTAACCCTGTCTAATAGACTCTGTAGATCTCCCATTCCTAGTAAACGCCCCACAAAACCTGTAGGATTAAAACTCTCAATATCCTCAATCTTTTCCCCAATACCTATAAACTTAATAGGTGCACCTGTAGCTGACACTGCCGAAAGAGCTCCTCCTCCTCGGGCTGAACCATCCAGTTTAGTAACTATTATTGATCCGATGTCTGTTGTATCTTTAAATGCTCGAGCCTGGGTAGATGCCTGCTGTCCAAGAGTTCCATCCACAACTAGTATTATTTCTTGAGGCTGAATAGCTTTTGCAATATCTTGCATTTCTTTCATTAATCCCTTCTCTTCCTTATGCCTTCCAGACGTATCAACAATGATTACCTCGCACCCTTCTTTTTGAAGGTTTTCAATACCCTTCTTAGCAACAGCAACACTATTTTTACTATTTGGATCTCCATAAAATAGTACTCCCAACTCATCTACTAGCTGTTGAAGTTGCTCATACGCACCAGCACGAAATGTGTCTGCGCAAACTACCCCGGTTTTGACGCCTCTTCTACCAAGATAACGCGCAATTTTGGCAACTGTGGTAGTTTTACCCGAACCTTGTATACCAACAAGCATGATAACATTTGCCTTTCCCGGCTTAATTTCTAGGGAATAAGCTTTTCTCCCCAGAATATTGGTCAGCTCATCATAAACTATTTTGACAATATGTTCTCTTCTGCTTATACCAGGAGGTAATGTTTCGTCAAAAGCTTTTTTCTGAATCTTTTCACTTAACTCAAAAACTAGTTCCACATTTACGTCAGCCGTTAGAAGTGCTCTTTGAAGCTCTTTAACTAATTCTTCAATAGCTGCTTTGTCCGCAACAGTTGAACGCAAAATCTTATTAATAGCGTTTCTCAAGCCTTCACCCAATTTCTCTAAAACCATTAGATTCACGTCCCTATTATTAAAGCGTGCCAACCAATATTCATATTTTTTATTAATTAATACTGTAGATACAAATATTTACACATCTAGACTTACAGCTAAATTTCGTTATAGATGTTTCGTTTAAGACCCTTTATACTCATTTATATTCAATGTTAAATAACACACCCAAGTTAAAAAATTGTCTTTATTAC
>NZ_JBRAKS010000172.1:0-8359 GCF_052745115.1 Candidatus Jordarchaeum sp. | reverse complement strand
GGCAGGTGCTCCCCTATGAAGCAGGAACCGAACACCATTTAGACGGTGTCCTAAATGGGTAAGTTTCGGACAACGGTAATTGCTACCATTAAGCCCTAAAATATTGGAGGGTTACTTTTTGTATGATGCTATAATAGCAGGAGCGGGAATTGGTGGTTTATACTGTGCCGCTAAACTAGCGAAATATGGTAAAAGTGTTTTGTTATTGGAGAAAACTCCTCACATTGGTGGCACGAGCCACATTTTTAGAAGAGGTGAATACTATTTCCCGATGGGCCCCCTATCTTTTAGTTCTCCTGAGATTGTAGTCGAATTATTAAGTGAGATTGGAATCGGGGAAAAAATTGATTTTAATCGCAATCATTTTCAACTAATTACGCCCTTTTTTGACATTGTTTACTCCCAATCATTTGGGAAGCTGAGGGAAGATTTGAAAAACTTTTTTGCGGAGGAAAGGCAGGGTATTGATGCATTTTTCGAAAAATTGCGGGAAATAATTAGCGCGGTTGATAAGATTCATCAATGGCATCCCGATTATTCCTTGGGGAAAAAGAGGGAGAAGATTCTCAAAAATTTTATTCCCAAATGTGAGAAGGAACTGGAAATCATAAATGAAAACTTACAAATTCCTGCAAAGGAATATCTTGAAAAACAGGTATCGAGCAAAATATTGCAGAATTTTCTGGGATCCCAAACCACCTATGAGCCCGTAATGTCTTTAACCCTTCTGGCATTCATGTGGGACTTTACTAACGGAAGAGGAATCTGGTATCCCTCATGCACAATCCACGGAATTAATCAACTAATTTACGACCGGATTCTAAGTAACAATGGGGAGGTAAAACTATCCCACGGTGTTAAAGAAATTTTAATCAAAGATAACCGTGTAATAGGAGTACAAACCTCCAAGGGTGAAACCTTTGAATCCGATTGGGTAATATCCAATGCGGATTATCAGAAAACCTTTTTAGAACTGGTAAGACCCCAGAATCTTCCTCAAAAATTTTATAGTGCGGTTAAGAGTTACACTATGTCGGGCTCCGAACTCTGCGTATATCTAGGAGTAGACCCCCAAAAAATTGATCTAAGCAAAATGAGAGCTCAACATGTCTTTTATAGGAAAGAAATCAAATCCTCGGAGAAATTCGACCCAGAGGATTTTGATAACCGGGAAATTGAAATATGCTTGTGGTCAGACAATGCACCAGATTCAGCTCCACCCGGAAGGGCAGTCATTCTCTTACGTGTCGGTTTTTCTTATGATCATTTTTCCGATTGGCGAACCGGTGAAAAGAGAAGAAAGGATGGATACCGCGACTATAAGAAAAAAATAGCAGAAAAACTAATACATACCGTGGAAAGCTTACTGCCCGGATTGTCAAACTCAGTTGAAAAAATGGAAATAGCAACACCTTTAACCTATCAAGATTGGGGAAATCGATATCGTGGTTCCATTGCCGGCTGGTCCTGGAACATCGAAGAACAAAGTAAAATCGGGAGAAAACTGCTAATAGAAACTCCTATTGACCACCTTTTGATGGTAGGTATTTGCTCAGCCTGTGAACTATTTCTGGGCGGCTATCCCACCTCCATGTACACTGGTAACCTAGCCGCCGACTATATACTGGAAAAAAGTGGATAAAACTGATTTGAAAATAAGACTAAAAAATATAATAACTTTATTTCTTTTCTAATATTGGAATAACACATAGGAATGTGAAAGTTTCTTCAACCAGATTCTCATACCCATGTTTTTCATTGGGTGGAACGAACAGAACATCCCCAGAACCCGCTATGAATTCTTCACCTTTATCATTAAAGATTCTAGCTTTTCCTGACATGACGTAAATCTCATGCTCCTCCGGATGGTTATGCAGTCCTATATGCCCTCCGGGCTTTATCTCGAAACGCCTCATAGCGTATCTTAAGGCTCCATCCTTCTCGGTGATAAGCCAGCGTATAGTAGCCCCAGTAGAACCCGCTAGGGTAACATCCTCTTCTGCAACATCATGATAGTTTTTCTTAAGCATCTTAATCACAAACATCGTTTAAGATTAAATGCATATATCTCTTATGTCTTTGTTTCAAGGCACAAAGTAATAGGTATGTATTTTTGATTTTGGTAATATGGAAGTGTTCTACCCAACTCCCATAATAGGGCTTAGATTCGGAAAAGAAGGCTTAAAATGCCTCCTTTACCGGCAGCCAACAAACAAAAACACATACACCCCGTGCAAAAAACATACACATTACATTATGCCTTGTTTCAAAATACATAAACTGTTAAAACTCAATATGCTAAAAAATGTTTCTGAAATAAACTTAAAATCAGAATGTGAAACTGCAATCTATGCTATCACACTTTTTTAAGATTCGTGCTTTTAATTGCCGATAGTAGCTCTCAGGTTCTTCCATAACTTCAACGAATTCCTCAACAATCTCTGGTTCATACTTCTCTAATCCCGCTATAATAGGTTTCCAATTCCCACACTTAATATTTAACGTGTCAAAAAATAAGTATCTAGCATTACCCCTCTCAGCACCCTCCACTATACCCTCAACATCCCTCTCTGTTATCAAAGGAATGACCGGTGCCACAAAAACGTAAGTATCAATACCATTTTTTGCCAAGGTATTTAGAGCCTCGAATCTTCTTTCCACACTGGGTGCTCCGGGTTCAAATATTCTCCTAAACTCCTCATCAAAATGAGAAATGGAGAATCCCACTTCAACATTCCTCATTTTCTTAAGGATATCCAAATCCCTTATTATTAGGTCTGACTTGGTTAAAATATCAACTTTAAAATTGTTATACTTCGAAATTACCTGCAAAATTTTCCTGGTAAGTTCGTATCTTTTCTCCAACTCTTGGTAGGGGTCGCAAACACTACTTAGAAGAACTGTTCCCAATTTTTTGCGTTTAATTTCTTTCATTAACACTGTGGGGGCATTAATTTTTACGTGGACAAATTTTCCCCAAGGCTGCTTAGTCCTAGCATACCTTAACATGAATCGGGCGTAACAGTATGCACAGCCGTGTGAACAACCCGTAAAAGGATTAATGGAGTATTCTACGCTACCTATTCCACTCCTGCTCAAAATGCCTTTACAGAAAATTTCTCTAACTTCTTCTACCAAGGTTAAAACCCTAAAAATTCAGTTAATAAACGCTGCTTCCTAATTTCAGACAATGCTCCACTTACCTGTAGCCAATGTTTCATATTTATACGTAGACGAGTTTTAATATGTTGAAGGGCACTCTCCAATGTTTCAAACTTCATAGGTTCTTTCCTTAAAGCATCCCTCACACATTCTCTCACAAGCCACACTCCTAAGGGCATTAGATTACCGGGAAGTGTTTCTCGGAAAATAACTGCAGCTGCCTGCCTTCTCTCCTTGAGAAGATGTTCTGTGACTGCAAGTCTAGCTGCGTAATAGCATCCTCCTATACTGGCGTAAGTGGTTCTACCCCAATAGGGCTCCCAATCCGATCCCATACCCACATGTTCCTGATCCGGGTTCCATAAAGTGCCCGGAAACCAAGCCTCTATCAATTCATAGCTCCAAGGTCTCGGTATCATAAGAACAACGAATCTGTTATCAAGATAATCCGTTTCATAAACCAAATAATCATTAATCAATGGAAAATCCTTCACATTTTCCCTCAAAAATTTGGAAATACTGCTATCAACAGCAGTAATACTCCACCTGGTAGGCACCAATTTCCGATTATTTTTAACTCCCATGGCACCGACACTCAGAATCCGCTGTATTCTAGTTACAGGCAAATTATCCTCATAGAGCATTAACATTCCATCAAGCGCTTTAAGATCAGTGTCAAAATACACCTTATCCACAATCTTCGGCACCTTCAATGTACCAATGTTAATATTCTCAAGCGGTGCTGAGGGACCCATGGGTTGCACTTCGCTAGATAACAAAAGACGATGCTTAGGTTTCTTCTTCAATATAACCTCTGAGTCCACAGGATCTCCAGCAAGGGCTAGTTCCCGAGTATCTCTCAGCAACTTATTATCCGAATTAGCCTCTCTAACATCTGTGATAAACATGCCTCTGACCAGTTTGTATCTAAAACCGATTATCTCCTCTACATCCTTCCCATACCATAACTCAGGAATATCGTAGATACCTGTGTCTCCCCTCTCCGGTGGAACCATCGGGCCAGCATAAACATAAGGATACCCTCTCCTACCCACAAAAGCACTTGGTGGAGAATCCCCAACAAGCTGAGTTCCATCAAAACTCTTCGACACCTTAACATAACTGTAAAAACGTTCAAGCAGGGGACATCTTTTTTTCCCACACAACATCCTTGTACCCCTACACAAAAGACAGATAGACTGTTTAGGCACTGAATAATCTATAAGCTCGGTATTAAACTCCAAAGCAGTAGAATAATCCTCAATCAAATGTTCAATCCAAGGGATCCTCTTCTTAACCTCCTTTACAAATTTGCCCGAAAACTGCTTGCCCAAGAAACTTCCACCTTAAAATAAACCACAAAACCCAAACATATATTCTTTACTAGTACTAAAAATTTAGCAAAACTTTACCGGAAGGATTATAAACTGTTACACTGGTGCTTTCCTCGAATAAAATAGATAAAAAATGAAAGGTTTTTTCTGTAAAAGTTACTAAAAATTTTCTGAAAACTTTTTTGGAAGAGTTTTGTATGAGTGTTAATGAAACCCTCATAGTGTACGCTACTAAGTCAGGTGCAACTGAGGAATATGCCTCCATGATTGAAAAAGTTCTACGGGATAAATTCGGACTTGAAGTTGATGTAGTCAATCTTCGCAAAAACAAGAAACCCGATTTCACACCCTACAGTAATGTCATAATTGGAAGTGGTGTTAGGAGGGGGAAATGGTACGGGGAAGCCAAAAAATTTCTAGATAACGATTTTGGAGACCGGAAAGTGGCAATATTCCTCGCATCACGCAGGGCTGGAATTCCCGAGATGTGCAATGAAGCCGTCAAAAACTACATCACGGATGTCTTGGCGAAGCATCCTCACATAAAACCGGTAGCAGCCGAAGCCTTCGGAGGAATAAAGAAGAATAAGAAAGAACGTATCATACTTGATCTGCGGGACCCAGCCAAAGCCAAAACTTGGACAGAAGAATTAGGAAAAAAAACTCGTAAAATAAGTTACTATCTTTTTTAGAATATTTTGGTATTTATCTCTATAAATAAATGGAGAAAAAATAGATATTGTAATTTTTTTAACCATATACTTCGTTTCCTTTTATTCCGAATATTTTTGGACAAGCTGGTACTTTAGAACTTTTCCGGTTGCAGTTCTCGGTATTGCATCAATTATTCTAACCTTTTTAGGTATCTTAAAGTCCGCTATTTTGCCCCTAAGGTAATCGATTATCTCTTGCTCATCTATTTGTTCACCCGCCTTGAGGGTTATAATTGCGGTTACAACTTTTCCTAGAGTTTTATCCGGCAATCCTATTACTGCACACTGTTCAACCTTGGGATGACTTTGAATCAAATCTTCTACTTCTGGAGCGAAGATTTTGTCAGCACCACTTATGATTAGGTCCTCTACCCTTCCCACAATATATAAATGTCGGTCCTCGTCGAACCTACCAAGATCTCCCATGTGGAACCATCCGCTTCGCATCGCCTCTTTAGTTTTCTCAGGGTTCTTAAAGTAATTGGCATTCATTGCGGGAGACCTGGCGATAATTTCACCAATCTCTCCTACCGGTACATCTTTATCGTTCTCGTCTACCAATCGCAGCTCAACTCCGAACGCAGGTGTGCCCAGGGATGTGGGGTGAGTTTTTTTCATTTCTGGATTACAGTACACTAGAACAGAGCTCTCGGTATTTCCATAGTACTCCGCTATGTTTTTTGTGAAATATTTTTGAGTTGCTTCTCTTACCTCAGTTGTTAGTGGAGCTGCTGCGTATACTATTGTTTTGAGTGAACTCATATCATATTTGTCAAAGTTGGGAACCATCATGAGGAGATTCGTTATTACTGGAACGAAGTTAACGAAGTTGACTTTTTCCTTTTCAATGTTTTCAAGTATACTCTTGGGATCGATTTCCGTTATGACATTTTTACAACCCGAAGTAACTCCCGCTAGTACCGTTACCCATCCTACCCGGTGGAACAGTGGAAAAACGGTCATGATAACCCAGCTGGAGTCGATGCCTACCTCTGTTGCCACCTGTGAGACTGCCATAAGATTATTATAGTGTGTCATTATCGAAGCTTTGGGCAGTCCCGTAGTACCTGAGGTGTAGTTCATGTACTGACCGTCATCTTGGAGGATATCAACTTTCGGCTCTTCCGTTGAATGCCCTGTTGCTAATTCTTCATAGGGAATTGTGTCTTCAACTTCTCCCTCTCCAACATATATGTAGTTCTTAACTGACTTCAATTTTGTACGTAAACTCGCTACCAAATCTTTAAACTCGCCACCATAAACTAGGGCTTTTGCTTCACACTGATTAATAAGTCGTTCAATATCGTTTGGTGTGAGTCTGTAGTTTTGAGGGGCTGCAATAGCTCCAATCTTTGCCAACGCGAAGTAGGTTTCAACAAATTCTACACAGTTCATCAGAATAATTGCGACAAAATCCCCTTTCCGTATCCCAAGATCCATTAATCCGTGGGCTAAACTGTTAGCTCGGTTGTTAAGCTCCTTGAAAGTAACACGCTTACCCTTACAGACTATAGCCTCCTTATGGGGGTATCTCCAGGCGGCTCTAACCAACTGGTTGCCAACACTTAGACGGTTATTTCCCAAATCAATACTCATATTTTATCCTCCACTCTCTTCTAAAAAATTAGCTATTTGAGTTTCTTATTTTAATATATACAAGTTTTAAATATTCCTCATTCTTCAATAATATTCTGAATTTTTATATAAACCATTAATAAAAAATAATAAACATTAAATACAGGCTTCAGGAACGATTTCCCGCATAGTTATAAAACATTAAAATGTTAATGAATTTCAAAAAAGTGGTTCTAGCACCATAAATAGAAAAAAGCAGAGTACCCTTGCTTATCTGCGTTGGAGTTCACCCAATTCGGTTTCTAAAAGGGTGCCCTCGCCCAATAATTCAGAAATTATTTCATCAACTTCCTCAGATGAAAATTCCCCAGCTAGCTCCATATACATCAAATCACGTCTAGAGGATCCGTATCTCTCCTGATGTTCTTCGACCACTTTTAAAAAACGTTCACGTCCCGAAGGATCGATCTCTTCACTCAATAATATTACCTCCTTATGCCTGAGAGTTAAGATAAACAGTTTTTTCTTTGTAATTAATAGGATCGGTTATAATTTAAATTCTTCCAAGAATTTTCGATGCTAAGGATTGTATAAAATTTAAATAATTCCAAATATTTGAGAACAGAAAAAAAAGGACATTGAAGGAAAAATGGTTTTGTCCCAATACAATAAAGGAAACTCCCGCTGTGGTTTCATAGTATCTTACTAATTTATGGATATGATTTTTGATGATCTCGATTAATTGACTTATTTTCTAAGTCTCTCTGGCAGTCTGAAAGATATTTTACTCGTTTTTTTGCCGTAGTCCAGTATTGCTTCCATGAATTTTAACGCTGCGATAACGGGATCAATTACTGGAACCCCCAATTCTTTCTCAAGCTTCTTGTCTAGCTCCGCAAATCCGGCGCAGCCTAGCAAAATAACCTCTGCTCCGTCCTGCAGAATGGCTTTAGTTCCCTCCTCTTTGAGAATCTCTAGGGTTTTACCTATATCTTTATCGATGTCTAATACCCCCAATCCTATACCTCTGGCCGATGCGAACCTATTCTCTAACCCGTATCTCCGGACGAACTCTGCCAAAACATAGGTTATATCCCATCTCGGTGCAGGCAAGAGCATGGAGAATCTACGGCCCAACATACAGGCCATGTGCATGGAGGCCTCACCGATGCCTATAACTGGTTTATCGGTCAAATCTCGAGCAGCATAAAGACCGGTATCCAAAAAGCAGGCTATTATGAATCCATCGTAGCCATCCTCTATCCCTTTCTTTATCTCTTCTAGAACTCCGGGCACTGCTAAGGCTTCATCATATGAGCCTTCAATAGCGTCCGGTCCTTTTCCAGGGCTAACCGCTATAATCTCCGTGTCTGGTCTGGCATTGGCTTTAGCCACCCTTTCCATGCGTTTTGTTCCCTCCAAATGGGTATTGGGGTTAATAATTTTTATTCTCATACTTATTTCACCTCTTTCCCATTTTTCTTTTAAGTATCTCAAAATATTTACTTCAGCATAAGTTGTAATAAAAAACTTTCAATCTCCGTAGCTGGAGAACGGTTTTTGCAAGGGTTGTAT
>NZ_JBRAKS010000171.1:0-8361 GCF_052745115.1 Candidatus Jordarchaeum sp. | reverse complement strand
AGGCTCGAATATGAGCTTCCAAGAATCCCCCGACTTTAGTCGCGGGGAGTGTCAATAATCAAATAATACTTGAATATTCCTCCAAAACTACGGGAGTAGTACTTTATTATAAATATCCAATCGGTGTTACTACATTAACAGGAGAAGGACCCGGAGTGTAGTGGTATGCCCGAAGTTTTTTGTCGAATTCTAAACAGAAATGTTGATGGCGGGTACTGCGCTTTTATATGTGAGCTACCGGATGGGGAAAAAAAGATTGTTTTCAATCCAGTCAGGGGAATATTTACTGGCTGCAGGTTCAGTAGCGAATTCTCACACAAAGTCCCACTTAATTCCTGGAAGATTAAAACACTAGAATCTTGGAAATCTGATAATACAGAAAAAAGTTTATTAAAAGATCAAATTGTAAAGTAAGCAAGTTTACTGGAAGCATTAATTTTAATATAATCCCAAGAAAATGGTTTTTGTTTTTTTATAACGTATTCTTTATATATTCTAATCCATTATTGGAAAATTTTGAAAAAAGTTGGTAAGAAAATTATTTTTGGACAAAATTGTGTATCAAAGTATTTCGAGAATATTATCTATTTTTATGTTGGGAAAAATTAATATCATAAGATCTGTATAATTATATTAGCCAACAACGACTTGAAAAAAATACTAAATTCACTCTGCTAGATAGTAGGTTTTATTGTAATAATCCTAAGAGCATCTCATAGGATTGCGATTCATGGACGGTTGACTGGAATCTTTAAGGGTGATGAAAGAATGAAAGCCGTTCAAGAAAATAAGATTAAAACAGAAACAATTTGGTATTCCTATTTATCTCTGATAACTGGTGGTAGTTCTACTTTTGCTTTGAATTATCTATCCATGTTTACTATTATTCATGAATTTCTCCACATCGTACCATTATTCATAGCGGGAGTACCATTTTTCATAAGCGAAATCTTTTGTACGAGTTCTTATGTTATTGGTCTTTTTAGAGGAGTTGCATGGTTGTCTTGCGTGTTTCCTTACCTAGTGGGTTATATAGTTACATTCACTCCTATGACTTACATGATTATTCGAAGAAAGCTTAGCTTGTTCTGGTTTGAATTTGTAACAGTTTCATTTGTGCTAACACTGCTGTGCCATGTAATTCATCTATGGGCAGAATTCCTAATTATACCAGTATAAAAAATATTAAAATCCTCCTTTTTTTAAAAAAATATTTTAAGAGTTTTTATTACCGGACAAATTGCATATTAAATGTTGTTTTTCGATTTAATGCTTCATTAAGCTATAAAAGGGTAACATTAAAAAATTCACAGCAGTAGATATTTTTACGGTTCTAAGGTGGGTTAAGTTTATAAATTTTCGATTAAAGATATTTAGAAATTTATGTTTTGGAGGTGGATACTTGAGTATTGTGAATGATATTGCTAGACCGAATGTCATCACTTGTAAAGTTACTGATGATGTTCCAACAGTTGCTAAAAAGATGGTGGACGCAGAGGTCGGGTCGATTTTTGTAGAGGATTTGAATGGGAAAATAATCGGTTTAATCACAGATGGTCAGGTTTTCAGACTCGTTGCGGATAGGGAGGATCCAAATAGGAAGACCGCTAGAGACATAATGGTTACGCCCATTCATAAAGTAGAAAAGGATGCATCCTTAAAAGAGGCTTGGGAAATTTTCCAAAAAACCGGTTATAAGAGATTAGCAGTAACAGACGGGGATAAAATAGTCGGTGTTCTGAGCCGCAAAATATTGCAGAGATTTATGCGCTACACCAGAGCAAAATTATTACTGAGATAATGAAAGAAATTTTTAATTACCTTAAAAATTGGGAGAATTTATTCCGAAATTATTTTTTAATCTAACCAGGTCTCTTATTTGATACCATAACAGTTGCATAGCCTTCAACCACAGTTTCTTCTCTCTGGTTTTTAATCTGCATATTGAACTTGACTATTCCACCATCATACTTCTGAACCGGTTTAGTTTCCGCCACTTCTAATTCAGTGTGAATAGTGTCATTTATTTTTACTGGGGCCTTGAACTTATAATCAGCTTCCAAAAAAGCTATGGCCGTCCCTGCCAGAAGCATACCAATAAATCCTGATTGCATAGAAATTGTTAGCATACCATGAGCTATTCTTCCCTGGAAGGGCAATTTTTTTGCAAATTCTTCGTTAGTGTGCAAAGGATTAAAATCACCCGACAATCCAGCAAAAATCGCTATATGAGCTTCGGTAACCGTTATAGAGGGGGATATTAATTTATCTCCTACCTTAAACTCCGGAAAAGTCTTACCATGATAACTCATATTAAGCCACCGAAAACCTAAAAGATTCCAAGTTTTACTTAAATCTTTCGGGAACAGGAGGTGATATTGGAATTTATTATACAAATACCATAAGTTTACCATAACTGTTTCTAGTACCAGTGATGCGTTTAATCCTGAATGAAAAATTTCCAAAAATTTCTCAGGATATAACTGAAAAAAAATACTATTAATGTCCTGAAAGACTTTCCCTATTTTTGATAAAAATGTTCAATTAGTCTATGATTTATTATATTTTGATTTTTCACTCTTCTGTTAATTGTGTATTTCCGCTTTTCCTCCCCTCTTCAAAGGGATTTTTTGGCACTAACCCTGCTTAAGTGTGGAATCCCCCGCAAAACAGGGGGTTAAACCCGTTGCCCTCCGCCAAAACCACCACGGAAATGTTAACACAAAAGAATATAAAAATCAGAATATTATAAAAGATAGACCCGTTGAAAATGTTTATGAATAAAATTTATATTTTATCGATGAAATGGAAGATTAGGTAAAAGCTGTACGTATCTTGGCGGCAGAGGTGGAGAAAAACACACTGTTTGAGGGAGAGAAAAGCTGCTAGGGTATTTCAATTTCTTATGATAATTCCATTTGGTATCCAAATTGCTCAAATAAGGAGGAAGACTATAGGGATATGGAAACTCTTAAAATAGGTTTCTTCTGCTGGGAATCTCTTTATTCAGTAAGAATTGGAGGGCTTGCCATGGCAGCTACCAATCTCGCTGAAAGTTTGGCGAAGGAACACGAGGTTCACTACTTTTCTCCTGGTTTAAAGACCCAGAAGAAGAGTACTGAAAAACAAGGTGTTTATTATCATAGATGCCACCCCTCTGGCCCAAACATAATTGAGTACTGCAAGAACATGAGCCTACAGATGGTTGAAGACTATTTAGCTGAGGAGAAGAATGGAGCTTTTGATGCTCTCCACTTCCATGACTGGCATCCCACTGAAGCACTACACCTACTTCAAGACAGACCAACTGTCCTAACTTTTCACTCTACAGAGTATGGGAGAAATGGTAACCAGTTTGGAGGCTGGTGGGAGTACAAAGAAATTTCTGGCAAGGAGTGGTATGCCGCCCTAATATGTAAAAAGATTACAACCATATCGCAGGCCTTAAGGAAAGAAGCCATGTGGCTTTACAATATTCCAGAATGGAAGATAAAAGTGGTTCCAAATGGTATAGAGCCTGAAAAATTCCACATGGATATTAACGCGGAAGAAGTGAAAAAAGACTACGTTGTAAACCCCGAGGAACCTCTGGTATTCTACATGGGCAGACTCGTTTATCAGAAAGGGCCAGACTTGTTGCTTCATGCAGCCCCAAAAATTCTAGAACGCCATCCGAATGCAAAATTCCTCTTTGCGGGAAACGGAGATATGCGCCCATTTCTTGAAGGATGGGCAAAAAGTTTCGACGGCCATGTAAGATTTCTGGGCTATCTACCTGACAAGGAGTTCGTAAGACTACTCAATGCCGTGGATTTAGTGGTTATTCCAAGTAGAAATGAGCCATTCGGCTTGGTTTTGCTAGAAGCGTGGAGTGCCAAAAAAGGTGTTGTGGCAACGGATGTTGGTGGACTCTCAGAAAATATTGATAACTTTGAGAACGGGGTTAAAGTTTATGTAACTCCGGAATCAATTGCCTGGGGGGCTAACTACTGTCTAAATGACCTTGAATCTACCAGGAACATGGGAAAAAAGGGATGGGAAAAACTGGGCAAATTCAGATGGGAAACCATTGCAAAAGAAATGGTAGGAGTTTACAGAAATGTATCGGATACCAGTGAAATTCACACAATTTAGTAGAAATATATTTTTTTCTTTCATTCATTATATGAGCAAAATCCTAATGGAATTCCACGCCTCCATCAATGTTAATTGCTTGACCTGTCATATAGTCTGAATCAGTTGATGCAAGAAAGGCCGCCAGTGGAGCAACATCATCTGCTGTTCCTAGCCTCCCCCTGAGAATTTCTGGGGATTTGAAAGTCTTCATGGATTCTCTCACCACCTCCTCGCTGTTAAGATAAATCGCAGTTACGTGGAAACCAGGACAAATAGCATTTACAGTTATATCGGGCGCTAATTCCTTCGCAAAAATTTGAGTTAATGCTATCACGCCGAATTTGCTCGCAGAATAAGCACCTATGTGGGCTATTGCAGTCTTACCAGCTATCGAAGCCGTGTTAATTATTTTCCCTTTTAATTCCCCAAACTTCTTCTCCTGTTCCAGCATCCTAATGGCAGCAAACTTTGAGCATAGCCATGTTCCCTTAAGGTTGGTGTTTATAACACGATCCCAGTCTTCCTCTGTTTGCTCAATGAGAATATATGGCATACCGCTAATGCCAGCGTTGTTCACAAGAATATCGAGTCTTCCCCACTCGGCGTATACTTTTTTAATCATTGCTTCTACTTCTGCTGATTTTCCCACATCGGCTTGTATAACCATGGCTCTTCTACCTATTTGTTCTATCATCTTAGCGGTCTCATTAGCGCCTTCCAAATTTATGTCGTTCACAATAATATCGGCTCCTTCCCTAGCGTACCGTACACTAATTGCCCTGCCAATGCCAGAACCGCTCCCGGTAACTAGTGCTATTCTACCACCCAATCTTTGTTCCGAAAACTCTTTCAAAAATATACCTCCTCTGTATTGTATATCAATAATTCCTAATCTGCTCTTAAAAATAGTTAGGTTTTATTGAATAATTGAGAAAAAGGAAGGATTTTTTCTTTTATGTTTCAAAAATTTCTTTTACTTTATTTTTGCTCAGGAGTAGATAGTCTCGATCTATGGCGAAGATTTCTAGGGTTATGGTTTTATTGTATCCTTTTTTCGCTAGTTCTTTGAGTGGTGTTTTGTAGTCGGTTCTACCCGCACCTAATGGAAGATGGTCGTCTCTTTCCCCAAAGTTGTCGCTGACGTGTATGTGGGCTACCCGATCGTAGAGTTCGTTGATGAACTCTTGGGGTTGATCTGACCCCCGGAGGCACGCATGGGAAATGTCAAATACGAGGGAGAGTCTGTCTGATCCTAGCTGGCTGAAAAGGTCTTCAAATTCCTTAACCTTTGTGAAGTGTTCAGAGGAGGGGAAGAATCCTGAAGGCAGGTTTTCAACGCCGAGAATCATATCATAGTCTTCTGCTTTTGCCAGTAGTTTATTCAGCGACTGAACAGTGTTCTGGAAGGCTTTCTCCTTGGATAGAAGAGGGAAGCGGAAGCCGGGATGCACCGTCAGGAGGCGTATTTCCAGCTCGTAAGCTACATTCATCGCCTTTATGGTTTCCTGAATAGAAGCTTCTCTTAGTCCCTCGTAAAAGTTGCAAATGTCCACAAAGGTTGGGGTATGACTCAGCCTTACCAGGTGATACGTTGAGAATGTATCTAGTAACTGCTTCTTCTTAGCTAGTATTTGCTCAGGGGTTGAAAGAGGATACTCAAAGACTAGTTCAAAGCCATCAAAACCGTTCTCGCCAGCAAATTTAACCTCCTCTAAGACATCCTTAAAGGGACTGTTCGTCATGCAAACTTTCACCTTCACATAAAACACCCCTTTATTACCATGGCGTTTCTACCAAGTTTCTTAATCATCTCGGCTATCTTATTAGCTCCTTTCAAATTTATTTCGTTCACAATAATATAGGCCCCTTCCTTAGCATACAGCACACTGATCGCTTTACCAATGCCTGAGTCACTCCTATTGACCAAGGCTTTTCTATCTTCTAATCTCTGTTCCAAAAGTTCCTTCAAAAAAATCCTCCATTACTTTCTTCGGCGATTCGAAAACTTGGCTGAAAATATTGCTACTTTCTTTTATAAAAATATTAGTCTAGTTTGTTCTAGAGCAATTACAAAAAAAGAGTGTAAGGGAAATATTAAGAATTTTGTTTTATTAACTCTAGGATATTACCTTTTTCATACATTACTTTTTTATTTTTGGAGCTCGGGAAGAATACTTTCAAAGTAATCTAGTGATTCTGGATTATTTAATGCGCCCCTGTTTAGGACTGGTTTGCCATGTATTATGTTTGAGATGGCTATTTCCACTTTTTTGCCGCTGAAGGTGTATGGAATATCTGGGGCTTCAAGGATTAAAGCAGGGCTATGCTGAGGTGAAGCTTTTTCACGCAGATTTTTTCTTATCTTGTTCTTTAAATCATCTGTCAACTTGTATCCTGGAGCGAGTTTTACAAAGAGTATAATGCGCTGATCTCCTTTCCAACTCTGACCTATGGCTACGCTATCAGCAACTTCTTCCATATCTTCCACCACATTGTATATATCAGCAGTGCCTATGCGTACACCAGAAGGCTTTAAAACGGCGTCTGAACGACCGTAGAAGGTTACTCCCCCAGTGTCGCTGTGAATCACTATGTAATCGCCATGCCTCCACACATTTTTATTCAGATAAAATTCAAAGTAAGCCGCTTTATACTTCTCATGATCGGTATCTTTAAAGAAATAAATTGGCATCGAGGGAGCAGGAGCTTCGCAAACAAGTTCTCCCTGTTGATCATATACCTCATTTCCGTTCTCATCGTACGCCTTCACCTTCATTCCTAAGGCCCGATACTGTAACTCACCAGCATATACCGGAATGGTGGGGCTTCCACAAGCAAAACAGCCGTTGATATCTGTGCCACCGGATATTGAATTGAAATGTAAGTCTTTTTTGACTTCTTTGTAAACCCACTCGAACCCTTCGGCCGAGAGCGCGGAACCAGTCTGGGATATTTCTCGTAGTGTTGATAAATCGTAGTCTTTTCCCGGCTTAATTCCCTGGCCTCGGAGATAGTTGATGTAACTTGCACTGCAACCGAAGATGGTGATTTTTTCATCTTGAATCATTTTCCACATGGCACCGGGATCGGGATAATTAGGATTACCATCAAATAATACTATGGTGGCTCCTGTTCCTAAAGAGCTTATCAGCCAGTTCCACATCATCCAACTGCAACTCGTTATGTACATGATAGTGTCTTCACGTTTTAGATCAGTATTTAGTATAAGCTCTTTTAAGTGATTGATGAGTACTCCAGCTGCTCCCTGAACCATGCACTTTGGTTTACCAGTTGTCCCAGAGGAAAACATTATGAACACCGGGTGATCGGCAGGCAATTGTTCAAATCGAATTTCCGACACTTTTTCAGGATATAGAAAGTCGTCCCAATACACAGATTTAGGAATATTACTAATGTTGGGTTTGTCTTCCACATATTTGGTTACAACCACCTTTTCCAGAGAGGGGATTCCTTCAGCCACTTCCTGAGCTTTACTTAAAATATTATGAGTAACGCCCTTGTAGAGGTGCCCATCAACTGTAAACAAAACCTTCGGTTCAATTTGACCCAGACGGTCCAGTGCCGCTTGTGTCCCAAGCTCAGCACCACAAGAAGCCCAAGTGGCACCAATACTGGTGGCAGCAAGCATTGCAATAGGTGTCTGTATCATATTGGGCATCAAAGCACCTATCCGGTCTCCGGGCTTGATCCCTAGCTCACGTAGCGATTTTGCCACACGGGCAACATTGTTGTATACTTCTTTATAGCTCATCTTGGCTGATTTCTGAGTTTCTCCTATAAATTTGAAAGCTAATTTGTCGTCTTTGTATCTTAGGAGGTTCTCAGCGAAATTCAATCTTGCACCTATAAACCATTTTGCACCGGGAAACTTGGTCAGGTCATCAACCACTTTATCATATCCGCGCGATGCTTTAATCTCCACGAAGTCCCATACGGCTGCCCAAAAATCAGGTATCTTTTCAACCGACCAATCAAATAGTTGAGCATAAGAATTGATTTCTAAACCATATTCTTTGTTGACAAAGTCGATGAATCGGGTCACATTTGCCTGTTTTAGAATTTCTTCAGAGGGTTCCCAGAGTAATTTTCCCATTACTCCACCACCTCTTTAAGTTGTTTGGACACGGAAATTTGTTTTTTTAAAAAATTGGTGTAAAATGCTTTATTAAACTTTACTATTTGAGCCTGAAATATCCGAAAAACGGACTTGGAATAACTTAAATA
>NZ_JBRAKS010000170.1:0-8378 GCF_052745115.1 Candidatus Jordarchaeum sp. | reverse complement strand
TCGCTTAATGGCAATATAACATTAATAATAAAATAATTTTCAAATTGATATTCATCAATACGAAACGATAATATTAAATATCATTAAAGGTTACAAATTTATAAAAAGTAACACTTTGGTCGAAAACCCCAGAAGGGTAGGCCGGATAGGAGGTATGAAATACGGGAAGCATGATCTCTTCTATAGAGATTTTAAAATCTACAATTGACAATAGATTTGTTCGTTTCTTGTTAAGAAGATTGACACAAAAATGCAGAATAGACGGAAAAAGCCGCCTAAACATTGCCCTAGAACTTTTCTCAGGAGCACGAGAAAAGGCTTGCTTTACGTGCAGCCACATAACGCTACCCATTGTTCGATGGGCTATAAGCAGAGGCGGCACAGCATTTGGAGTTACAGAAGAAGATTTGAAAAGCAGGTTCAAGGATCCATACTGGTGTACGGGCCTCGTAGATGTAATTAGGGGGATAGCAAAATATGGTGTAAAAAAGCCCTTCGTTCCTGGAGCGCCCTTTCTCATTGTGTGGGACTACACCTACGCCTGCAACCTGAGATGCAAGCACTGCTACGCCTCAGCCGGTAAACCCCTATTCAACGAACTCAGCGCTAGTGAGGCACTCAACACCGCTGATGAGCTTGCCGACGCCGGAGTGACTGCAGTTGCATTTTCGGGAGGAGAACCCCTAATGCGGAAAGACCTATTCGACACCATGCAGAGGCTGAGAGACAACGGAGTATTCACAGCTGTTGCAACAAACGGAACCCTCATAACCAGGGAGGTTGCTAAGCAACTTGCAGACCTCGGTGCGGGCTTTGTTCAGATAAGCCTTGACGGCGCAAGCCCCAGTACCCATGACAGTTTCCGCGGCGTACCTGGCACCTATGAGAGAACACTTCAAGGTATTAGAAACTGCGTTGAAAACGACCTCTTCGTTGAGATCTCAACCACCGCCACCAGAATGAACTATGACGAAGTTTCGAAGATTGCTGATCTGTGCGAGGAGATTGGCGTCAACTGGTACATGATTTATAACTTCGTTCCCACCGGTAGAGGATACTTCATGATGGAAAACGACCTAACCCCCGAAGAAAGGGAAGAACTTCTAAAGGTATTGTGGAACAGGCTGATAAGTGGTGGCAAACTACAGTACCTGTCTACGGCCCCCCAATTCGCTAGAGTGGCTCTACAAGAAGAGAAAGATTCGGAAAAGAAGATTATACCGGGACACTTCTATAACCCTATGCTGATGGGACAACTCACTAACCTAGGTGATTTCATTGGCGGATGCGGAGCGGGGAGAATGTACGCGGCTCTTGAACCTGAGGGCACACTACAGCCCTGTGTTTTTCTACCAATAAAACTGGGAAATCTTAGGGAGGAGAGATTTGAAGAGATATGGGACAATCACCCCATTCTTCAAACGCTCAGAAATAGGGATAAGTTGAAGGGAAGATGTAAAACCTGCGAGTATAGAGATGTCTGCGGAGGATGCAGAGCAAGGGCCTACGGATACTTCGGCGATATCACCGCCCCAGATCCGGGATGCATATACAATAAGGACATTTTCTACAAACTCGATATGGAACTCAAGGAGAAAAAGGCGATTGAGATTTAGGGGATAACACCTGTATGCGTGTCTTACTTATTTTTCCCCCGTCTATTTCAGCTATTCTTAACATTCTTGGCACCACCTCGCCACCTCTCGGGCTTGCGTATCTAGCCTCTTCTCTTGAAAGGGAGGGAGTGAATGTTAGGATTCTTGATGCGCAAGCTCTGAATCTGAGCTTTGATGAAATCGAAAGAGAGATAAGAGACTGGAAACCCGAAGTTGTCGGCGCTACTGGCGCCACGCCAGCTTGCTTTGACGCGCTCAGGGTTTTGGAGATAGCCAAGAGTTATGGTGCAAAAACCGTTTTGGGGGGGCCCCACTTCTCTTTTACAGATGTTGAGACCCTTGAGAACTATCCTTTTGTGGATTTTGTTGTCAGAGGTGAGGGTGAAGAAACAGTAGTGGAGCTTATAAGTGCTCTCGAGAGAGGGGGTGAGGTTTCAGAGGTATTGGGCTTAACATATAGGGACGGAGGAACCGTTCGAAAAAATCAGGATAGGCCACTCATTAAGGATATTGACAGTATTCCCTTTCCAGCGTTCCACCTTCTCCCCATGAACAGGTACACTTTCGGCGGGTACCACTACGCAACGGTCATGACTAGCCGAGGATGCCCATACAATTGTGTTTTCTGCGCATCCTCAAAACTATTTGGTAAAAGGTGGAGGGGCAGAAGCCCAAGAAATGTGGTTGATGAGCTGAAACACCTTGCCGAAAGTTACCGTGTTAGAAATATTGAGTTCCTCGATGATACATTCACCCTCAACCAGAGGCGGGCGGAGAAGATCTGTGACGAGATAATTAATAGGAGGCTGGATATAGTTTGGAATTGCTCCTCTAGGGTAAACACCATCAGCCAAAGCCTGCTTGAAAAAATGAAGAAAGCTGGTTGTGACTCAATCTATTACGGTGTGGAATCTGGCTCCCAGGAAATACTGGGCCGCATGAAGAAGGGAACTACACTGAACCAGACAATAAGGGCGTTTAAAAAAACCAAACGGGTGGGTATGGAGATAATAGGTTCATTCATAATCGGCTTTCCAGGAGAAACCATAAACACGATTAAAAAAACTATTAGTTTCGCAAAGTTTCTAAAACCGGACTACGCCCAATTCACCATATGCACCCCATACCCAGGAACAGAACTCTTCCAAATCATTGAAAACACCGACATTATGCAGCTTTTCACCAAGGACTGGAGTAAGTACGATGCCTTAAAACCAGTCTTTACCATAAACGACGACTCCTACCCTTCACCATCAGAACTTATAAAGTGGGTGAAGAAAGCCTACTTGAATTTCTATGTTTCACCTAGCTTTCTGTTTCAGCAGCTCAAAAAGAAACGCTTCATTGTTTGGAGAAAGGTGCTAAATGCGTTTAAGAATTATATAAAAGGAAATATTAGGTTCTGAAAGCGTGGAGGCAATATTTCGGTCTTAACTCGAATCTGTTTAGCATTGAGTTAACAAAAGAAGAAAACTTAAAGCTTTAAGACTTGAGAAGAGTCTGGCAAAGTAGGTCAAGTTGCATTCATAAAGAAAAAAGATGATGAACGGCTGCAATGCTTTCCGAAGATTGAATGGATGAGATAGCAGACCGTTGGCCGTCTTCGTCTCAAATATTATTTTTGGTTTCTTCGAGTTTTCTCTTGAATGACTTTGAACGCTTTTCTACAAGTGTTTATAGCTGATCCGCCCTTAACAAGGTATGCAATTGTAAGAGCGTCAAGTATTTCGTTTTTCTTTATTCCCTCTGAAAACGCTTCTTTGGTGCACTCCTCAACACACTCTTCACAGCCGGCGACTGCGTATGCAACTATGGTGAGAAGCCTTTTTATTTTCGGTGACAAAATTTTTTCGCCTTTTAGAACTGCGGAGCGAAAATCGGTGAATGCTCTTTGTGCTTCTGGGTTAATAGCTAGCAGCTCCAGTTCTTTTGGAATTAGTGTTGGTAATATCTTTGTTAAAGGTTCATTTGAAGCATAAATGAGCGATGTGCCACCAGCCTCAACTTCGCCGTAAATGTATTTCTTTTCGGCTTTAGCCTCCTTAAGTAGTTCTTCGCGGTCACCGAATTTTAATGCTTCAGTTGGACAAGCTTCGCTGCAGGCGGGTAATAAATCATTCTTTAACCTGCTGTAGCAAAAGTCGCACTTGTAAACTTTCTTCGTTTCTAAGTTGAATTTTGGGATGTTCCATGGACATGCCTTAACGCATAGGCGGCATCCAGTGCACTTTTCATGGTCTATTATTACTGGACCGTCTTCGCTTTTTGTAATAGCGTCGAATGGGCATGCTTTCACGCATTCTGGATCTAAACAGTGCATGCATCTTTCAATTGGCGCTTGAATACCTTTAACTGAAGGAAATTCTCCATCTTCAACGGAAACTACGTGTTGCACCAAGATTTCTTTTGGAAATTCATGCGAATTGTTGCATGCAACTGTGCAGGCGTGGCAGCCAATGCATTCGTCAACATTAACAAGTATTCCATACATTTTCTCCATCTCCTATGCTTTCTCAACCCGGCAAGCATTTGTGCTGTATCCAATCATCTTTGTGTATGGATCCTCAGCCGTCGCTGTTACAAGCATCACTCCCTCATTACGAAAGTCTTCGTTTAGTGCTTTGGGACCTGTATGTGTCGGAACAAAAACTGTTTTCGGATGTATACGTTTTGTTAATTTAACCTTCATCTTCAAGCCGTTCTTCGGAGACCTTGGCGTTATTATTTTAGCTAAATCTCCATCCCTAATTCCTAGATGTTCCGCGGTGGATGGATGAATCCAAACGTAAGGCTTTTCGTCAATCTTTAATAGCAACTCATTAACATTTTGGCTATGGGCAGTCATCAAATGTGTAAGCTTGCCAGTGGTCATTATCAACGGATACTCTTCGCTCCAATCAATATTTTCACTTACATCCTTAGGGCTTTCCGCCGGTTCGGTCCACTCAGGGAGACCTGCGCCATTCCATGTTTCTCCTTTCAAGTCGATGTAAGCTTTTCCAGCCTTCCATGAATAGAAGCTTTCCGTCTTGCCGTTCCACCTTTCAGATGGAGTCCAAAGTACGGGTATATCTGGTGCTTCCATCTCCGTGCTCTTTTTCCAGCATCCTGGGCATTTCTCAAAAGCGACTTTCTCGCCACGGTAGTTCGGGTCTTTCTCTATTAGAAACAGTGGAGCGGGGAAGTAGACGACGCCCTTCTGCTTCACGATGTCTAGCCTAAGTCCTGAGAACTGATGATATTTTTCTGGTTCTCTCTCCGCAGGTGATCCAGGAGGTACTGGCCATAAAATCATGTTGAACTTCCACCAGTAATGGTATATTGCTTCAGGTCCCTGCTTGAATATGTTGTAGGGCCATGCGAGGCCGTGATTGTCAAGGTCAAGCCCCACGTTTTCACCCAACTTTTTAAATTCTAAACGGTATCGTAACTCAATGTTTCTTAGAACATATTTGTGATTACTTGGATCGTGTCCCATCTTTTTGGCGAGGTCGGCGGCGATATTGTCTATTTTTTCTCCTTTTGATAGGCGGCTGTTAATTTTGTTAAGGTATTGTCCAATAAGTTCTTCCCAAGCGTCATCTAATGTACCTCCTTCCTTGAGAATCTCCTTTACTCTCTTCTCGCAGTCTGGACACTCTCTAAACATTGTTTCGTCGCCGAATATTCTGTGAGCAATTTCGTTTATGACCCACCAGTCGGGTTTAGCCTCTTCAAGTGGTGAAACTGCTGCGTCTTTCCATTGCAAGGCACGATTGGTTGAGCACAAAATCGTTGAGCCGGATGACTCGAGGTCTGTTGTTAATGGAAGTATGTAATGGGCGTACTCGCATATTTCGTTCTATTCGGTTGTGCCAACTACCACTAACCCATTCTTTTTTAGGTGTTCAAAGACTCCTCTCTGATCTCCTGCTGCTCGTACGATTGGATTTCCGCCTATGCCAATGTATGCCTTTATTTGGTCTTTTATTTTAGGCCAAGCAGCCTCGGGAACCCAGCCTTTTCCCCAGTGGTGTGGATCATCAGGATACATAAACTCAGGATATTTATGTGGTTCTGCGGCGGCCCAAGGAATGTAGTGTGAAGGAACCACGCCTGGTTTAAGATTATAATCTCCTCCACCCGATACGCCATAACCACCTATTATTAGATTGAGTATGGCAAATAATCTTCCAGTATTGAAACCGTTTGTCTGTGTACTTGTACGTGAACCAGAGATTATTGCAACCTTACGTCCAGCCTCATGGATTTTCTGCGCTAACTCTCTTATCTTAGCTGCTGGAACCCATGTGATTTTTTCAACTTTCTCTGGAGGATATTTCTTTACAACCTTCTCAACGAAGTCTTTATACTCTTTCTCGTCAACATAGTGTTGCAAGTATGGATAAGTCCAATTATTTTCTATGAGAACATACATTATTCCAAGGACTAATGCACCGTCAGTCCCCGGCCTAATGGGTATGTACTCACTTGCTTTAGTCGCCGTCTTTGTATATCTAGGATCAATGTATATGAACTTTACACCCTTATCCATCGCTTTTCTAACCCACTGAAAAGCCACCACAGCTGTTTCAGTTATGTTATAACCAAAATCCAAAATTAGATTAGAGTCGACAATAGTGTCTATAGTATTGACTGGGTGTTCATCTCCTGTAACAGCGAGACGCGACCTCCACCAGTTACCGTTACAAGCAACGCATCCCGAGTAATGGGGAGCTGATTTGAATAACCTACCGAACCGCATATAATTTAGAAATTCCGCTTCTCCACACGAGTTTCTCGGAGAAGCGTATCGAGCAACTCTTCTCATTTCCTCCGCCGTCATATCGTGCAGAGGCTTTCCATCCCATTCCTTACGTATTTCTCTAAGCCTACCGGCAATTTCGTATAGTGCCAGTTCCCATGTTATTCTTTCAAATTTGTCGCCGACTTTTTTCATTGGATGAAGAATCCGATTGGAGCTATAGGTGTCTTGAATTGCTGCCAGTCCCTTTGCACAGAGTTTTCCATTACTTATGGGGTGTTCCTTCCAACCCCGAATTTCAACAACCCGCCCATTTTTTACAACAGCCACTCTACCACAGTGAACCATGCAGTTGTTCCTGCAAAAGCCAAACTTTAACTCCTCATTAGATAAGGACTTACTCATTTCCCTTAACCTCCATTGAAGGATGATCCTTGGATTGATATCTTTTAAATTTTGTGTTTTCCCTGCTCATTTTTTAAATGTTTAAAATATTCATCTCTTAGCATTTATCTATCGTTATATAACTATATGGTAATATAGGGTTAAATCCGTGTTCGTGAATTATCATGGTAATTTTGACATGATAAAGTAGGTATGTTTTATGTCTTTGTTTGGGTTTGTTGAAGTTTTTTCCACCTCCCTTTTTAGAACCCTGACTCACTGAGAGAAGCCCTCATAAACCTCCTCTCCTACATGCTTAAACACAATGCAGCAGCAAACGACCTCCGTACCTTTGCCCGAAGCCGTAAGCCGGATAAATATTCCTGGTTCATGTAGATCCTCAAAACGTTGAGGTTCAAGTCAAATATTCAAGAAGGACAAGATACTCAAGGCTGCAGAAACAATTATACTTGGGAAGGGAGAAAAGCTACCAATTGAAACTAGACTTCTGAGGAAAATGCCTTGTAAAGAGCATTGTTAATAAACTGGAAGACTTGGCGAGAATTTCCAGAATAGAAAAAAGGTCGGCCTCTAATTCTTACAAGAGTCTGCGGCATTTTAGAGTGGTTTATGTAGAATAACGCAATTTTGATCCTCCATTTAATACGAGTTTATTTCAATCATCAACAGCATCCACCACTGGAGCCACCGGAAGGTAAAATTTTTTTAAATTCCTTTTTCCAACACTCGGTGCAGAGCCAAATTTTTCCTAAGCTCCGATGTGCACCACGAAGCAGGCTTACATTTTCGCCGCTCTTACCGCAGATACCACACTTGTCCATTTTTTTCACCATCTCCAGAGTTATATTGCTATACGCCAATATAACGATTTATTATTTAAACCTTTTTCCAACAATGAATTTGTTAACAATTGATTTTTGTCCGAAATATTTAAATGTTAAAAAATGTATGTTAATTGCCTTATATCGTTATATGACTATATGGTTATATAGCTTTAGAGTGTGAATCTTCTGAATTCAGATTAACTAATAAATGGGAATATGGTGGAATGATTTACAAATTCGCTGATTTCGTTAGGAGGAGATACGCGTATTTGATTGTTTCTTCTCTCATTCTCGGAGTAGTAATTGGTTACCTTATGTTTACGCCTTGGGACATAATTAAGGATTACACCACACCCTTCTACAAAAATGTTATTGAATACTTTACACCAAGCCTTCCTGGCGAAATATTGGAGAAATATACTAACCCATTGGTAATAATTATGATTGCCCCAATGGGGTTCACAATAACTTTTCGTAGTTTCAGTGGGGCGTTAAAAGATGTTAAGGGCTTTTGTTTTGGTTTGGCGGTAAATCTTTTAGTCGGGTCAATACTCTGTTGGGGTCTCTCCTCAATATTTCTATCGACGTTTATGACTTCCACTCTCTCAAACTTTACTCTCTCAATCCTACCACTACTACAGTATAATCCTGCTCTTTTTATAACAAATTTTGTAAATCAAGTTAATAATTTGACGCAGATTGCCACAGGCCTGGTTTTGATAGGTACTGTTCCCGCGGTAGTAGTTCGGTAATGTTTTTAGCTTTTGGATGCTTGTTTTAATTTGGTGA
>NZ_JBRAKS010000169.1:0-8392 GCF_052745115.1 Candidatus Jordarchaeum sp. | reverse complement strand
AAGCCACTCGAAACCACCTTGTTGAATCCAGCTCGGAGGTTGCTTTACTCTGCCGGTAAAAAAATCAAAGGCAGCACCCACGCCAAACTGCAATGCCTTTATTTTGGGCCTGTGTTCTGCCATCCATTTTTCCTGCTTTGGCGCGCCTAAAGAAACAAATAAAATATCTGGATTTACATCGTTAATTTGCTTGACTATCTCATTATCTTCTTTTATTGTGAGAGGACGGTAAGGAGGAGAAATTGCGCCCACTATATCAATACTGTTGAATGTTTCTTTTAACTTGTCTTTGAGTTTAACTAAAGTATTTTCTGAGTTGCCATACAGGAAAACTGTAAAATTTTTTTTCGCAGCATGTTCACACATTCGTTTAAAAAAATCAACACCTCGAACTCGACCTTTGAAACGAGCTTTTTTTAGCATTTTCAACGCCCATACGACTCCCATGCCATCAGGAAAATTTCCCGATGAATTATTCAATATATCCCTAAAATAGGGGTCCCTAAAGCCCTGCATGATAACGTGAATGTCGGGGAAACAGAAGTATTCGCCGTTTCTCCTCGGCAGCTTATCAAGAACTTCAACAATCGCCTCACTTAGGCTCACCGGGCAAATCTTTATCCCCAGCAAATAAATAGGTTCTTTCATTCTTGCTCTTATCGCCTTCTTGTTATCTAGAAAGAATAGTATTGAATACGAATGATAAACGTTGGACCATTTTGTCCTCGGTAAATTTTTCTAGGTAAATTTTGCGACTTGCCTCACCCATTTTCTTTCTAATATTAGGAAAATCTACAAGAAATTTTATCTTTTCTGCAATTTGTCCGGGATTTCTTTTTTCTACTATAAATCCATTCACCCCATCTTGAACTGATTCTGTTATAGCCCCTTGATTAGTGGTGATAATGGGCAAGCCAGCTGCCATGGCTTCTATAATCGCCCAAGGATGACCTTCCGTAGGATAAAATGTGGGTAAAGTAAAAATATCGGCGGAAAGCAACAATTCACGTTTTATTTTATGATCAACGGCTATCATGATCTTTACAGGAAGGTCAGGATTTTCTTTTAAAAAATTGCCTACCTCTCTTTTTACTTTTTTATTTACCCACTCGCCTGCAAATATAAACTCAATATCTGGGGTATGTTTATAAATGCTCCGGACCGTCAACATAACATCCAAAAGTCCCTTTTCCCTTAAAAAGTTGGATAAAAATAGGACAATTATCTTATTTTTATTATAAGAGACAGTAGCACTTTCTTTACCAATTTCAATATTAGCACCGTTTGGAACTACGAAAATCCTCTCCATAGGAATAATTCCCTCAAATAAAAACCTCAAATTCTCCCCTAACACAATTTGTGCATCAACGAAAGAATGAACTCGATTAACTACCCATCTCATGAGCGGCATCGAAGCTAAGTACCATCTTCTGAAATTCCCGCCGCGGAGGTGGCAAATGATCCTGCACTTAAATAATTTAGCTATCAATATGAAAGGCACATCTCTCAAATACCCAAGAGTAGTTTGGCAGATTGGTAAATAGACAAGTCTCGGCTTATGCCATAAAATTAATGCGCAAAAGGCAAAATAGATCTTTATAGCCGAAACAATATTTGATAAATCAACCTTATTAAGCCTACTCAGATCACGATGATCAGACATATCAAGAAAAATAATCTCAAATTCATCTTTTAGTTTTGAACCTAAAATCACTTGGGTGGCGATTGTTGGTCCCATATAAGGGGGGGGCAACTGTCCCAAGAAGAGGACTTTTTTTTTGAGTTTTTTCATTTAAGGAAGCGGAGTAGTATCTAATGATTCAAAGAAAGCCTCTTATTCATCGATAGGCCCACCAACCCCCATGTAAAAGGATAAACGATCGGATATAAACCCACAACTTGGCCCATAGATTCAATAAAATAATAACAAATGGCCATCACGATCGCAAAAAAAAAGGTTTTTTTCTCATTTATGGCCATTCTAATTATTTGACTTGTGAGAATAAATATTAAGGTAGCATATAGAAATAATGTTAATATGCCTCCAGTGAAAATAATCCGAAGCAAATCGTTATGAAAATATCCGTGGGATCTTCCTGTCCCCAATATCTTCTTTAGAATGGGCAAACTTTTAAATTCTTCTATATAATTTCTCCATATCTTTCCTCTCCCCGCTAATATATAATCACTCTCTATCTTTCCTCTAGAGTAATCAATTTCTTTGGAAAATATTGTACCCAAATCATTAACAATCTTGTTCTCGAAAATCGCATTAACAAAAATTATAAGGAAGATGGCTAACGGCAAAAGAATTATTTTCCTTTTAAAAAATGATATCAACAATATCCAAATGATCAATGTAACAACTATCGTTTTTGAATAAAGAAAGTAGAGACCTAATAGACATAAGGAAGAGAGAAAAAGAAGTAGCGTTTTCGTAAAATGCGAACGACGTCCTTTCTCCAAAAAATAGTGCCAATAAAGAAAGATCCCAATAAGGGCCTGCATGATTATAATCCGTGGCGTAATGATACTATGGAATGCGCCTTGACTCCTTAAAATGCCCCTTGTCTCATGGTAACGCCAAGTATATCCAGTAATCTTCTGAAAAAAAATAAAAACCAACGGGACTATGGCTGCTGAAATAAACACGATTAACAAGTTTTTAAAATCTTTTCGATCAGCAAAATAAATAAAACATAAATAAAAACAAACTGGAAAGAAGAGCGATTTTGCAAGAAACTCAACGGATGCATAAGTTCCGCTAACAATGAATATTTGGATAGTGACAAATATTAAAGCTAACATATAAACAAAAAAGATATTCTTGTAAGGAAACTCATACAGTCTTTCTTTTCTAATTAGGATTCTTATAAAAAGAATAAATATAAATAGCACAAAATATATATCGATCAGGCTAATTCCATAGAATTGATATCTCCAAGACGAAGCAACCACGGGGCTTAATAATATCAGCACCAGAAAGGGTTTTTTATATGAATTAGAGAAAAAAGAAGTGACTATTATCGCTAAAAGGGAAAAAATGCCAATATAAAAATACATAAGCTTAGCTTGACGAAGCCTTTTCAATTGCGCGGATGAATCCTTCGGCGGATCGCGAAAGGCTTGCTTTTTGGCTTATAAATTGGCTTGCCTCTTCTCCTATTCTATTAGCTACTTGTTTATCATCTAATATTAATCTTATTTTTTCGGCTACTTCATTAGGATTATTAAAATTTATTGAGAACCCTGTGGCACCATCTATAATTAAATCTTTCGTGGCGCCCGCATTAATCGAAGCAATACAAGGCAAGCCCGCAGCCATGGCTTCTACCAAGACAAGTCCCCATATATCATATTCACTCGGAAATAGAAAACAGTGAGCTTCGGCATAATATTCTACCAACTCTTGTCTCTGTTTATACCCTTCAAATGAAACAAATCGAGATATCGCCAATTCTCTTGCTAATCTTTTCAAATTGCTTTTTTCAGCTCCGTCACCAACAATTTTAAGGATAAAATCGTTTCTCGTTTTCGCTATGATCTCTATTGATTTTAATAATAAATCTAGCCTTTTACCTTTCGTCAAATATCCAACAAAAAGTAAGATCTTTTTATTATTCATTCTTCTTAAAATATTGCTACATTTCTTTACTTCCTCTCTGAAAAAATCAATGTCAACTGTATTTATTCCGATTTCTATGCTTTCTGGTCTTGCCCCAAGACTAAGCAGATATTCTTTTGCTTTCGTTCCGTAAGCAATAAATCCCTTCGCTCTTCTGATAAGAAGCTTTCGATGAAGTGTTCTGATTTTAGGATCTGGCCTTCTGTACCTTTTAATTGCGCCCGACCAAATTATATAATTGGTTTTCTTAATCCAGGATAGCAACCAAATCTTCGTTGTTGCGATTGAAAATGCGTTGGTAATAATAGCTTTTGGCTTTTCATTTACTATAGTTCTCAGAAGGCCTCGATATGTGAATACAACCTTTTCCTTATCTGGTAAGGTTACTCTCAGGGAAGGCAAAATTTTATAATCAAACTTGCAGGATGAAAAATCGATATGCCATCTTCTTCTTGGATATCCTGCTGCCCCGAATATTACCTTTAACTTAAGACCGGTATTTTTCAATTGTCTATCCAGCTCGTTAAAGAGTGGAATCCGATAAGGAGTTGGAATATTAGTTACTAGAAAAATATTATTGGTGTCCAATTATTAAATCTCTGCTCGATCTGACTTTCTTATCTATTTCAATTTAACCAGAATATGTTCAATCGTAAAAGGAGCTAAAAGGGCTATAAAAAATTGACCCGGTAATAACAAGCGCCATAAATCAAAGTCATTAATCATGACAAAAGATACAATAGTCAAGAAAGCGAAAAATAAAAGCACGAACAAAGCGACATAGTCTCTCCTCAGGTCCTTTCTCTTTATAAAAAAGCATAGCCCCCCACCACGAAGCCGGTAAATAATATCCTGTAAATTGAGATCTTCTTATCTCTGGGCTAAATGGTCTATAAGATGTATCCATGTTCTTTCAAAATACTCCAGCGAAAACTGCTCAGCAAATTTTCTCCCCCTTGAGGATAATTTTTCTAACCCTTCTTTATCCCTCAACAGGTCCATTACAGTTGATTTTAATCTGGAAAAATCGCTACAGATTATCTGTCCCCCTTCATTAAGCAATTCCTCCATTCCGCCTGCCCCGGATCCAATAACTGGAGTTCCACACAACATCGCCTCATGAGCAGACCTACACCATCCCTCTTTAAATGACGACATAAAAATCGCTAATGATGATACTTTTAATAGTCTCAGGTAATCACGGTATGAAAAATTCCTACATAATATGGGAAGATCCTTTATATCCTGACCTGTAGCAACAAAAAATGCATCAAGATCTTTGAGTGCCCGATAAGCCCTGAAGAAGCCTTTTTCTGAACGGGCATTGCCCAAATAGATAATGTTCTTATTGTTTTTGACTCCAAGACTTTTCTTAAAAGAAAGGATCTCAGCTTCATCAAAATAAAAATCTGAAATGTCGAATGAATTATATATTATTTTTGTATTAACACAGCCATGTTTTTCTAACACTTTTTCCCAATATTTTGAAACTACAACTACTTTATCTGCACGCTTAGCATTTTTGAAAAAAATATACGTTAAAAACTTATAAAAAAATCTATATTTTTTTGGCCATTCCAAATGATGAATGATAATAACGTTTTTTCTTTTTTTATCAAATGGAACAAAAATCGTAGAAAAAAAATCTCTTATTACGATATCGCCACTGAACCTGACGCTTCTGCAATTAAAAACAAAGCGCAGAAACTCTATAAATCTAATTATGAGATAGTTATTGTTACCCCTAAATAAATAAAAAACATTTAAGTTATATTTTTTCCTCAGGATATTTCTTACATAATGTTCGTAAATTCTTCCTCCCAGAAGAGTTGAATTTTCTCTCCACCTCAAGCTTGTCCCAGTTGTAAGCCAGTCTATTCTTATCATGTCCTTCGAAACTTTTTTAGGGTTAATCTAAAACGTCTAACATCAACTAAAGTTATATTTTCCCCAGCGCTAATAGTATGGACCCCATCTTTATACTTTTTGTCGAATACTTGATTTATAATTGTCACAGGTTCTTCCTCGAATTCCCAAGGGGATAGCTTCAGTATCCTATTCAGCATTATTCGTTTTCCGTAAGAAATTGTGCAATCCTGGGCGGGCCTTATAAGCTGGCCTTTGTAATAAAAGAGTTTTCCCGCTGGTCTCGAACTTTGTATATCAGCCTTAACCGGGTTTCTTTCATGCGGCCTCCAATGACCAAATAGGTCATCAGAATAATATATGTAAAGTTTTATAGATTGTCCTTTCTCTTTGAGGACAAAAAATAACCACCACAAATTATTATGAGTACAAATAGTCGGGTCAAGGCCCGGCATGTCGGGGACGATCGCGCAAATTCTTTCCCATTTATCTGGAAACGAATTTAAGCGATATAGATTTATACTATTTGATTCCGCTTCCTCTATCGTCATATATATATATTCGCGATATCTAAAAACGCAAGGATAAGCTATATGGTAGGGCACATCCATGGAGAGCATGACCTTGTCTGAGGCTCCATTTTCTTTAAGTTCGATGTAACAAATATTTCCTTTCCTTTTCTTCATGTCAAATTTTTCAAAAAAGACATAAGTTGAATTACGATCTTTGATTAGGCACGGGTCCGCGAAGTAATAACGCTTTGTTGGTCTAAGAACCCAGGAAAATTTTGAAGTTTCTCCATTATTGATTAAATTTTCTTCTGGACCCTTTATCAAACCAATCCCCCATTCTTCTTCGAAAAAATAATATTTTATAATATTAGTTGATCTCGTTTTTATTACTTTTGCCCATAATTTCAAGATATCTCCTATACTCGGAAGGCAGGTATAGTTTGAGGCTCGTTGCGACCCTGATAAAATAGAAACCTTATCATGATTTAACAGATTGTTTAAAGCGTCTGTAATTAAACTCGCTCCTCTGAAATGAATATTATTCAGGTGCTGTGGAATTGAGGAATAATTGATTCTATAAATCGACTTTCTAATGGGAACATAAGTGTACTGATTTTCTGTTAATTTATAAAGCCCAATATTTGAAGTAAGTTCATTCTTCAAGAGCTCTAATAAATAGGGTTTAAAAACTCCATATTTTGTTATATCTCCATGATGAAAAATCCACACTCCGTGCCGAGGGCTACCAATTAAACTAATTGGGATATTTGCGCTCATTGAAAAGCAGAGTACAAAATCTAAATCAAGGCTTCTAACCTTATCCAATTTATCCGGTAAAATATAAGAATAGACTTCTGGAAATTCTATAGAAATATCCTCCCGATTGAAACACCTTGAAGTTTTCGACACCCTCCTCATAAATATTCTTATGAAGACTTTAGAAACTCTTTTTAATTGAGGATTATCAGGCCAATGAAACTTTATTGCATTCTTATTCTTTTCAGAATTTAAAATAAAAGCAGATAGCTCAACCTTACCCAAAGATAAGATATCCCTTATGCATTTCGCCTGCCAAGCTTCTAAATAAACAGAATCATTGATTACTGCAAATTTTACGTTTTTCTGCATCATATTGAAATTTATGCAGCAGGAGTTATGCCTAGCGTTTTCAAGAAATTGTCCGCAGCAACTTTTATGGAATGATTTTTGGAGGCATAAAAAAAAGCGTTTTTAGAAATTCTTTTGTAATTATCCGGATTACCTATTAAAAAAATCAGAAATTTTAGCGCTTCCTTTTCATCGCTCGCCACATAACCAAGATAATATTTCTCTATTATTCCATCGGGATTAACTCCAAGCGTGATCACCGGAATGCCCCTCACCCACGCTTGAACAAAAGTATTTGGAAAGCCTTCTGTTGGAGAAGTATTTATAAAAGCTGTAGCCTTGTCGAACCAACTGAGAGTTTCGTCGAATGGAAGTCTACCTAACCATAATAAATTATTAGGCACGTCCTTAAACAGCTTCCTTATATATTCTTTATCATCTCGGCCCCCTATCATAATGAATTTTAAATCTTTATTTTCTGAAATTCTTGCTAACTCAATAAACAATTCTGGCCTTTTTTTAGGTCCAAGGTTTGCTACCCATAAAATAATTTTATTCGACAGTCTTTGCTCAATTGGGAAAACATGTTCAGGAATTTCGTGACCAGACAGCATCTCAAATGATGCAAGGCCAAATTCTCTTTTTAATAGCTTCTTTTGGCTCTCGTTTTGAGTGAACACCCACGTGACCTTTTTCATTCCATAATGCCGGGATAAATCATAGATAATGGCGTTTAGTAAAAAAACAAGCGATTTTAAGGTGCCGACCTTGTTTGCCTTGTTTGTTTTTATTTGATTTTTTAAAAAATGCCATCGCCTTGGGGATTCGTTATCTGTGCATATCCAGGCAAATTTCTTTCCGTATTTCTCCTTATAAAATCCTATTATGCCCGTGACGAAGGATGTCATTCGCTCCACCACTATGTCTGGATCCACGATCCTCAAAGCTCTGTAATACTCCCATCCATTTGCCCACCTGAAGTAGTGTGCGTACCTAACCCACCTTATAGTAACTCCGTTTATTCTTTCGATCTTACCAGCTTTGCCTCTAACGCTCTGAGCAATATAACTCACTTCAAATCCACGCCGGGCAAGCTCTTTCGCTAAAAGCCAAGCTTGAACCTCCGCCCCTCCCCCTCGGTTTTCGAGGATATGATAAGGCATTACAAAACAAATTTTCTTCATAGCCTAGATTTTCTTATCTCCATTAAGCGCTTCGAGCTACAACCAATATCATATGGGAAAATTGCCGTAATAAGCACTGAGGCATTGACGCTTTTTCC
>NZ_JBRAKS010000168.1:0-8517 GCF_052745115.1 Candidatus Jordarchaeum sp. | reverse complement strand
CCTTCATAAGAAAACTGGAAAAATCAGCCACAAAAATCTTATTTAAGAGCGAAAAGATTAAATGCCATATATTTTTTATAATCGATGAAAACATGTAAGGAGACTGTTATTTTTGAGAGAGTTTCTGAAGGAACTTAAGTCTCAGGGTATGCTTATCGAGGTTAATAAAAAGGTATCTACTGGTATGATTCCTGCTCTTCTGAAAAAGTTGGATGGGCATCCGGTTATTTTTACCCAAGTTGAGGGGTCGTCATATAGAGTGGTTGGAAACATTTGTTCAAGTAGAGATCTCTTAGCATTGTCTTTAAATGTGAGAAAGGAAGAGCTGATATTCAAATTGGCTGAGGTGTTTGAGAAAAGGAGCCACCCAGAAGTAATCAAGAATGGTAGGTGTCAGGAAATTACGGAAAGCGTTAATCTAAATAGTTTACCCATACTTACCCACACCGAGGGTGATGGAGGACCCTATGTTACTTCTGGGGTACTCATAATTCGTGACCCCGAATTTGGCAGAAATGCTTCATTTCACAGACTTATGCTATTGGATGATAAAAGGTTTGCTACAAGGATTGTAGAAGATAGAGACACTGATGTCTATCTGAAAAGAGCGGGTGGAGAAATGGAAGTTGCAATTTCTATTGGAAATCACCCCTCATTATTATTAGCAGCCTCCACCTCCTTGGACATAACAGTAGATGAGTTAGAAATCGCCAATAGTCTAAGATACCTAAAACTGGTTAAGTGTAAAAAAGTAGACTTGGAAGTGCCTGCAGACTGTGAAATAGTGCTGGAAGGGAGAATAACTAGTGAACTGGTTGATGAAGGACCTTTTCTGGACTTGACCGATACCTATGATATTGTTAGGAAACAACCAGTAATTGAAATTAAACACTTTTCACACGCTAAGAATCCAATATATCAGGCTCTACTCCCCGGAGGACTGGATCATAGACTTCTCATGGGTTTGCCCAAGGAGCCCGTTATTTTCAACGAGGTAAATAAGGTTTGTGAATGTAAAAATGTTCTAATAACTCCTGGTGGCTGCTCATGGCTCCATGGATTAGTTCAAATCCATAAGAGGAGTCAAGAGGACGGGAAAAATGCAATTGAAGCCGCGTTTAGAGCGCATAAATCCATGAAGCACGTGGTAATTTTAGATGAAGATACAGATATTTATGATTTAAACTCTGTAGAGTATGCTATCGCAACAAGATTCCAAGCATCAAAGAATATGGTATTAAAAAAAGACAGGGGTTCCTCGCTTGATCCTTCCGCAAACCAGGTAACCCGGGAAACAACCAAAGTAGGAATTGATGCCACAATACCCTTTGATAAGGATAAATCGCATTTTCTTCCAGTAAAAATCCTTGGAGAAGCAAAAGTCAGAGTTGAGGACTATGTATCTCAGTAGAGAAGAAGAGAAAATACTTCAAGGCGGATCGGGAGAGGCTAAAAGGCTCGCCATGAAAATACTTTGCGCTATTGGAGACTTCTTCCACGCTGAGAAACTAATTCAAATCGAATCTGCACATGTTTCTGGAGTTTCGTACAAAACGGGAGGGGAGGCTCTAATAGAGGTTTTGGAAAAATTTGTTGAAAGTAATCCTAAAACGGCTATAATGAGTTCACTTAATCCCAGTGGAATGGATCGAAAGAACTGGAAAGAAATGGGTATAAATGATGCCTTCGCAGCTAAACAGAATAAGATAATAAAAATGTATCAATCCATGGGCATTCTAGATGTATGCAGCTGTATTCCCTATGAGCTCGGTAATGTTGCAAAAAATGGTGATCACATATCCTTCTCAGAATCATCAGCTGTAACTTTCATGAACTCATTTTTTGGCGCATACACAAATAGAGAAAGCGGGTTGTCCGCACTGGCCTCAGCAATAATCGGAAAAACTCCATCATACGGATTACATCTAACCGAAAACAGAAAACCAGACGTTTTAGTAGAAATAGAAGCAAAACTGATCAATCCTACGGATTACGGTTTGGTAGGATATAGTATTGGAGAAAATTTTGGCTCAAAAATTCCACTCTTACAAAAAGTTTCCAGCATAGATATTCAACAAACAAAATATATTTCAGCTGCCATGGCCGCCTCGGGTTCTATAGCACTATTCTATATTAATGAACAGTCTTGTGGAAAATTGGAGAGGAAAGATTCAGAAAAAATGATAATAGACCAGAAACACTTAGAAGAATTAAAAGAAAATTTTGCTCCAACATCTCAACCAGATATAGTTATGATAGGTTGTCCTCACACATCAGTAAGTACTCTTAAGATAATCTCAGAACTACTTGAATCCCCGGTTTCAGATCGATGCAAGCTCTGGATATTCACTTCTCGACCTATAAAATTAGTGGCAGAGTCGATGGGTTACGTTCAAAAGATTGAAAAGATGGGCGGTAGAGTTTTTTGTGACACTTGTCCTGTGGTCTGCCCCATGCCTAGATTCGATTTGGCTTTAACTGATTCAATTAAGGCGGCTCATTATCTTCCCACGATGAGCAAAATTGAATCCGCAGCTGAATCTCTAAAAAATTGTATCAAAATAGCGATGGGGGGGAAAATTCAATGAAGCTTACACTAAAGGGGGAAGGTCTAAGAGGATTAAAAAATCACAGGGTAGAGGGAGAAGCACTTGTAACCAAGATGCCAATATCCTTCCTAGGATTCATTGACCCGAAAACAGGAAAGGTAATACAAAAAGGACACGAACTAGAAGGAAAAAGTGTCAAAGGAAAGATACTGGTATTCAGCACTGGAATAGGCTCAACGGTAGGCTCCTACGTTTTAATCAACCTAGCCAATAAAGGTTTAGCACCTAAAGCTATTATTCAAAAGGATTCAGATATTGTGACACTGGTGGGAGCTGTTATTGGAGAAATTCCACTGGTGCACAGACTAGACCAAGATCCCCTCACCGTAATAAAAAATGGTGATAAATTAACTGTAGACAGCGAAAAGGGAATAGTTGAAGTCGAAAAAAGAGAAGAGTGAAGTGGAAAAGAAATGGTTCAAGAAAAAACACTTGAAGAAGATCTGATTGAGAAACTAATCAGTGGAGAAGTAAAATTTTACCAAGTTGAAAAATACACAGACATAGAAACAGCCACCACTATTAGGAGAAAAGCATTAGAAAAAATAATCGGGAAAGAACTCAAACACATTGGATCCTACTCTATAGATATGAAGCAAACAGCCTCAAGAAACATAGAGGCTCCCATAGGGGTGCAACAGATACCACTAGGAGTAGCTGGTCCTCTAAAAGTAATGGGAGAAGTAGCGGATGGGGAATACTTGATACCTTTAGCCACCACAGAGGGAGCACTAGTGGCAAGTGTTAACAGAGGGTGCAGCATAATCACAGCAAGCGGCGGAGCAAAGGCCCAAGTACTGAAAAGTGCTATTACTAGGGCACCCTGCATAGTTGTTCCTGACACCGAGCATGCAGTTAAGCTAGTGAACTGGGTAACAAATAATTTCGAAAAAATACGTAAGGTGTTTAAAGGCGAAGACCCATTTTTGGATCTCTTGGATTTTCAATATTGGATAGTGGGAAGAAATGTATTCCTTAGATTACTGGCAGATACTGCTGACGCCATGGGAATGAACATGGTTACCAGCGCATCCCAAGCCGTGTGTGATCTAATTCACGACAACCTTCCTTGGGCGGAAACAATTGCCCTCAGCGGCAACATGTGTGTTGACAAAAAGCCCACCGCCCTCAACTTAATTCTGGGTAGAGGTAAAACAGTTCAATCCGAAGTGGTTCTAAAAAAGGATTATGTACAGAACACTCTAAAAACCACTGCCGACAAAATGGTTGAGGTGGTTTATCGTAAAATATATGTGGGCAGTGGTCAGGCTGCCTCGTATGGTTTTAATTCCCACGTGGCGAACATCATCGCCGCTATGTGGCTTGCCACAGGGCAGGATGCTGCTCACATAGGGGAGTCCAGCATGGGAATGGTCACAGCCGAACAAGTAAACAATGGCGATTTGTACGTGTCACTAACACTTCCCTCAATGATCTGTGGCACCATAGGAGGCGGAATGTGGCTCGGTCAGATGCAAGAGGCTCTTTCTATAATGGACTGTGGCGGGGGTTTCATGAGAGGAAAACCTCCGGGTACAATGGCTAAAAAGTTTGCCGAAATCGCTTGTTCAGCCGCGCTTGCCGGAGAAATATCCTTGATTGCTGCACTTGCAGCAGGCCATCTTGCACGTGCACACGAAGCACTGGGAAGAGGAGAAACAGCTAGGAAAAAAGTAGAGAAAATTGAATGAACCACCAAACTAGACTAATAAAAATCTTATTATCCCCGCATTTTTAACCAAATAACCTCTTTTTATACTCTTATTACAATTAAATCTTCAAAAACTATTTAAAAACAACATTATATTAATATAAGATAGGATATTCCTAACTGGACATTAAAATAATTACTCAAAAATAGTATTTTTTAAAAATTATGAGGCGTTAAAATGTCTGAAGACTCAGACCTAGTCGACAGATTAAAGGAAGAATTACGCACGTTTGGGGCGATAAGCGAGAACGGACTAGCACTATTAACAATGAAAGGGGAAGTACTATACACCGACTTAACAGACGATATACAGCAAAAAATAATGCTTTTCAAACCAAGCTTCCCCGGACTAACAGTCGGATCAAACATCACACTAGCAGCCGAAAACGAATCAATAATAGTAATACGAACCTCAAAACAAATGCTAATGGCCATCCAGACACAACAACGAGTGGGCTTCACCCTAGTCATGCTATCAACTCTCATCAAAAGATACGCAACCGAATTCGATAAATACGCGAAAACCATAACTAAGCCACCAAAACCAAAAGCCGAACCCAAAGTTGTAGTCGCAGAAGCCGAACTAGAAACCATAACTAAAGCACCCGTAGAAGCAGCAGTGGCCGAACCCCCAATAGAAGCCGTAACAGAAGTACTCGCAGAGATGGCAGAAGAAGTAGAGGGAGCTCTGGTTGGAGAAGAACTTGAAGCATATCAAAAATCCCTAATCTATGAACTTATACCCCCACTAACACCCGAAAACGTATTAGACAAGTCAGGCGTATGGAACAGAGCCTCACGCCTAATGCTGAGAAACCTTGATCAAGACCTAACCGTAGACGAACTACGCGAAGGATTAAACAACGCAGGCTTTGACATAACTTGGCAATGGGTATATGAAACCCTACGCGCGCTAGAAACCCGAGGAACAGTACGAATAAAAGGCAAAAGAGAAGAATAAGAACAAAAATCAAAAATCGGAAAAATCTACCTTGCCCTAAAAAACTTTTAAACATGAGATAGAATCGATGGCAAAGAAAAAAGAAAAAAATGGATGCTTATTTTAAACGATAAATTCTAGAATGGTAGCGGTAATGTATTCACTGGTGGCATAACGCCTGTAAGCAACCCAATAATCACAATACAAACTCCGCAAACCGCGATATTAAGCCAGTGATTATCATAATGAATCGTAGCGATACGCAAATCCCTTCTATACTTCCAGATAAAATCCTTTAAAGACTCATCCTTACGAGGAAGAATGTAGGGAAAGGTACGCACACCACTCGGATTAAAGCTATCGATAAACCAGTGACTAAAAATGCCTGCAGCTGACAGTGCAAACAAACTGGGTGCAATTAGTCCTATGAGTACTGGTAGCCATATAAATGTTAGTACACTATGGAATAGTCCGCTTCGGTGTCCTATGCGTTGACGTTTTAATAGTTGGTCGAGATCTGGAAGAATGCCGAAGGCTGCGCCTGCGAGTATTGGCGGTAGTTTTTGGTTTGCTGCGCTGACTACTGTGTTTAGTGAGCCCCACTTGGCTACTTGTCCAGTAACGACTGCAAATTGGGTTACTATGTCCACGTTTAATCCTAGAAGTACCGCTACTATTGCTCCTGCTGTTGCTCCTACTACAAGATGTGTGTATTTCTGCATTTTAGTCCTCCATCATTTGTTTTAGGGCGAATTTGACCAGTTTTTCGACATCCTTTTTGTCGAGTCCAGTGGTTTTAGCTAATTTTTTAGCATCGGTTTTTACTAGGTCCCCTACGGTGTTGATTTTTTGTTTACTTAGTTTTTTAGCAGTTGTCTCTTCTACACCTTTAACTTTGGTTACTGGGGCTGCTTCTTTGAGTTTGACTTTGGATTTTGGAAGTTTGTATAGTTTTAGCCGTGTGCCGATTACAGCCATCAAGGTTCCCACAAGTATAGGCGTCAAATAAATAATTATATCCATGAATGAAATCCCATGGGTGCTTGCTTCTATTTGTAATAGATGAATTATCATTTCTAGAAATGGAGCCATATTCTTACTCCCGTTTTTTTCTTTTTCTAGTTGAGTATAATCCTTATTAGTGTTTATTAAGTTTTTTTATTTTTTGAAAAGAAGAAAGATTCAATTAATACCTGACGGTATTAAATTTTTTTGCTACTTGCCTTTTCCTATTTTTTCTTTTAGGTGAGGGAAAACGGCTTTTTCCGCTGAATTTAGTAATGTCGAAAGTGGAAACCGACTTAATTTAAAATTGTCGAGTAATACTTGTTCCAATTTTTTGAATTCGATTTTGATATTGTTGGAAACTGCTTTATTAATCTGTATGAGTATAATTGCCTTTCTTCCTTTTTTATTCCATTAGTGCTAGAGTATTTTTAGAGCTTCCACTATTTGGGGTAGAACTTCCCCTGCTTTTCCATAGATATGATAGTTGGCGTATTTTGTGTATCCTGTTTTTTCCATGTTGATGATTACTGTTTTTGCACCTCTGTTTAGTGCCATCCCAGGTAGGGCGGCTACCGGATATACAACCAGGGAGGAGCCTACAACTAATAATAGATCGCATTCCTGGGCTAGTCTATAGGCTTCAGATATTGCTTCTTCGGGTAACATTTCTCCGAACATTACCACATCCACTTTAACTACCCCGCCGCAATCGGTGCACTGGGGCATATAATTGCCTTTTCCCACTTCTGAAATCACGTATTCTATGCTGTGTTTCTTTCTGCATTCTACGCAGGACGCGCTACGAACATTTCCATGCACCTCTACTACTTTTTTGCTTCCCGCTTTTTGGTGTAGTCCATCGATGTTCTGTGTTATTATAGCCTCAACTTTTCCCATTTTTTCCAGCTCAGCTAGAGCGAAGTGCCCAAGATTTGGCTGGGCGTTGAAAAGCACTGGAGCGATTTCTTGAGCCATTTTCCACCATTCTTCTGGGTTTGATAGAAAAGAAGTAATTGTACCTACTTTATCTGGACTGTATCTTTTCCAAAGTCCATCGGGTCCTCTAAAATCAGGTATCCCAGATTCAACCGATATACCGGCTCCCGTTAATACGACGACTTTTTTAGCCCCTTTTATAAGTCTTGCAACTCCTAAAATTTCTTCACTAGGCAAAAATGTCTCTCTCCTTTGCTACCAGAATAAACTATAACATTACAAATACAAACCTAAATAAAAATTTAATCGTTTCTTATGGTTTTCAGGATTGGAAATAAGAAAGGGTATCTAAATTTAAAAATGACTTGATTTTTTTATGATATTTTAGGGGGCTTTAAGGTGCATTAGATCCCGCACTAGGGTTTCTCTTTCTTCTTCGAGTTTTTTTTCTTTCCACAATTTTTTGAAAAAGATGCTGATAAGTTTGGTAAAGCTGGGTTCGTTTGTCCATATTCCTATCCAAGGTCCTTTATAATCCTCAACACAACCTGAAGAAATTAGGGCTTCACTCCCATCCACAATTAGAAGATTTGCGTACACCTGATTATCCGAAACTATTTCAATGTTACCTTCAAGGGGTAGAATTACACTTTGATCTTCCTCTTCGGTACAAGTCCAGATCTTGAGTTCCACTCCCTTTTCACCTACAATTTGGAGCGTTTTTTCTATTTCTAAAAGCAGGTCTTTTGGAAAGGAAAGCATGGCAGATTGCTCTTCCCCCATCAACATCTCTTCTATTCTGTTAATAATGTTTTGTTTTCCGTGCATTGTCCATAGTTCCTGTTTTGACTTTTGCACTCCGTAAACATCGCTGAGTTCTTCTATAGCGGTTTCCTTATCTCGGCTAAGTGCTTTTTCGAGCCGTCTAAAAGCAGTGCGAGGTGGTACAGACTTGTACACTTTTGGCCTACCATGCTGTATCTCGACTAATCCTTTTTCTTCAAGACCAGCCAGAGTGTCATAAGCTCTGGGATGCGGTATATTAGCTACCTCACAAACCTTCTTCACTGTGGCGACGCCTAAAGCTACTAGCGCAATATAGGCTTTAGCCTCATACTCGCTTAAACCAAAATTTTTTAGGGTCTCAATTGTAGTGTTACTCACTTCTATGTTTACCGCCTCCAAAAAATTAGATGCTGGGAGTTTGTTTCCCAATACAGATGTACCTATATATCTTACGATAGCTACAATCCAAAAATCATTGATTTCTATCTTTGGTTGGTCTAAGGCTGTGTGAAACGGTTTTTAAGCGT
>NZ_JBRAKS010000167.1:0-8519 GCF_052745115.1 Candidatus Jordarchaeum sp. | reverse complement strand
CCCGGGCTTCACTCTAGTCACTCTATCAACCATTATTAAAAGATATGCAACCGAATTCGACAAACACGCAGAACCCGCATCCACAACCACGTCAACATTGAAACCCGAAGAGGTAACAATAGAAGAAAAAGCTTTAAAAAAGCAGAGCGAATCCACCTAAGAGGAATACGAAAAAGCACCGACCACAATCATTAGAGGTTCGCGTAATAATAAGATTAAAAGGCAGAAAGTAAATAACAAAAAGAAAAAAAATTGAAAAAAGGGTAAATAGATTAGATTTAGGCTGCTTCTGGTACGCGTTCCTTGACTTTCGGTTTTTCCGGCACTTCTTCCTCAACTTTAGGCATTTCCACGCCTTCAAGCCAAATAGCGTTAATCATAGCCAAGTCTGGAGGAACGAGATTAGCCTCCCGGTCAACCACTACATCGATAACAGCTGGCTTCCCCGATTTAACTGCACGCTCAAGGGCTGGACGAATCTGCTTTGGTTCGGTGACGCGCTCACCGTGGCAACCCATGGCCTGAGCAACCAGATCGTATCTAACATCGATGAAGTCGACACCAAGATATCTTTCACCAAAGACAAGTTTTTGTCCGCCCTTGATCATGCCCCATTGACGATCATCATTTACGATTATTATTATGGGTACTTCCAGTCGGGCTGCGGTTTCCAGTTCTTGGATGTTTAGCATGAAGCTTCCGTCTCCGCATACTGCGTATACTGGTCTTTTAGGGTCTACTAGTTTTGCCGCTATGGCGTATGGTAGTCCTACTCCGAGGTGTCCGGAGTCTGCTGCTTGAAGGAATGTTCCCGGCTCGTAGACTAGATTGAGGTAAGTGTACCAGAGTGCGGTGTTTCCCCCGTCGACAATGCTTATGGCGTTTCTGGGGAAGTATTCTCTGACCTCTTTGATGATTCTCAAGGGGTGGATAGGCGTTACGTCTTCCTCGATATACTGTTTGTACTGTTCTCTTTGGCTTTCTAAGGCTTGGGTACAAGCTGTTAGAGCTGGATTCGGTGGTTTCTTGCCCGTTAATTTTTTGACTTCTTCCAATATTGCTTTCAGAGTTTCTTTGGCGTCTCCAATGATGGGAACATCTACATCACGGTTTACCCCTATCATGTTAGGGTCTATATCTATTTGGATCCATTTCTGTTTGTCAGGGTGTCCCCATGGTGGGTGGTTTCCCCAAAAATCGTAATCACATAGGCTGCTGCCGACCATGAGTACAGCGTCCGCCTGTCCCATTGCTGTTAGGGCACCCATTGAGGCAGCTGGATAGTATAGTGGATGGTCGTTGGGTAGAACGTCTCTTGCGCATACGGATCCGATCACCGGTGCTCCTAAGTAATCAGCGAGTTCTGCGAGTTCTTTGCTCGCTCGTGACCTCATGGACCCTGCTCCGGGGTGGATTAGAGGGTATTGTGCTTCAACCAGTATTTTGGCGGCTTTTTTTACTAGCTCGGGGTTTCCCACAGGAAGTTTGACTGCCCGATATCTCTCGGCAGGAACTATACGGACACTATCTTCGGGGCCCATTTCCGCCAGTACGTCTACTGGTATATCTAGGTGCACGGGTCCCGGTTGTCCTCCAGCGGCGGTTCGGAATGCTCGCTGTACCAGTTCGGGTATTCTTTTCCAATGGGAAATTAGAGCGTTCCATTTTACTACTCCCTTAAAAAGGTCAAGCTGGTCGCAACCTTGGGTGGATCCATGGTCGGGGTATATTTTCCAGGTCTGGTTTTGAACAGTAAGTATTACCATCGGTATACTATCTGCGTATGCCGGGTAGGTACCAGGGACCAAGTCGACTGCTCCCGGCCCCACGGTTCCTAGGCATACTCCGGGAATACCTGTGAGGCGGGCGTAGGCGTCTGCCATGTGTGCGGCGGCTTGTTCGTGTCGGGTTCCTATATACTCTACTCCCAAGTTTTTGCCTTCGCGATATATGGCGTCTATGAAGGGTAGCCACTGTCCACCAACTACTCCGAAAATGTAGCGCACCTTTTCTTGGGCAATGCATCTTAGAAGCAGGTCGCCTCCTGAAATATTCAAATCTCTACATACCTCCCAAAACATAATTTTCTATTAATTTGTAATCTTATTATTCTCTGATTTATTATCTTTTTTGGTTTTCATCCAATAAATATTTATTTGTGTAAAAATAGTTTTTATTTTATTATAGTTTTAAGTTTTTGAGAATTTTTTCCGCTTCTCTTATTATTTCTTCTATTACTTCTTTTACGGTTAGGATTTCGTGAATGCTTCCAGCCACCATTCCTGCGGGCAGAGCACCAGATTCGATGTCACCGTCTTCCATAGCCTTTAATAATGCGAGATCCTTCAATTTTGCAAGCTCCCACTCGGATACACCCGAAGCACCCTTCTTCTCAAATTCTTCGATGAGCTTGTTTCTGAGAACCCTTGCTGGGCCTAATACACCAGGAACGACGACAGTGTCCCATTCTCCTGCCTTAACAACGGCTTCCTTATACTTCGGGTGGAAGTCACATTCCTCGGTGGCGATGAATCTGGTTCCCATCTGGATTCCCACGGCTCCAGCAGCTAAGGCGGAAACTAATCCCTCAGCGTTGCAGAAGCCTCCAGCTGCGATAACCGGTATTTTGATGGATTTTGCTACCTCAGGAACTAGTATGAGTGTGTGGACTGGTCTGGAGTGGGTGTGTCCTCCGGCTTCGAATCCCGAAGCAATTACGGCGTCTGCTCCCGCTTTCTCGGTCTTTTTGGCGTGGTAAACTGAGGGTGCTACATGGAAGTGTAGTAGTCCGGCGTCGTGTAATTTTTTAGTGTATAGTGTAGGGTCTCCGGCTGAGGTTATGAAAGCTTTTAATTGTTTTTTTAGTTTCGGGTCTTTTTCCCTCTCTTCAATGGTAACCTCTATTATTCTGTTGGCCATGGGCTCTATGAGCTTTCCTACAGGTGTGTTTACGGCAAAAGTGTTTTTGGCGTGTTTTTTTACATAGTTAATATTTTCCAATGTTTTTTCGCCTGCCACATCGGGGTCGCTGGTCATTTGTGTTATGCTTATGGTGCCCAGAGCTCCCGCATTTGAAACCGCTACTGCAAGCTTATTGGTGCAAAACGGTCCCATAGCCGCCTGAATAATGGGATACTTTATGTCTAACATATTGCATAGTTCAGTTCTAATCGCACTCATTTATATTCACCTTTCTGCAAATTTCTTTAAGCAGGCTAATAAATTTTTGTTGCGGATTAAAGAATTAAAATTAAAAGTAATAAAACAGATGTATCGAGAAGGTGGTTAATTGGTGGAAAAAAGGTTGGAAGGTAGAGTTGCTTTAGTTACCGGAGCGGCCTCAGGCATTGGACGAGCGGTTTCTCTGCGTTTTGTAAAGGAAGGAGCAAAAGTTTCTGTAGTTGACATCAACTTTGAAGGAGCACAAAAAGTAGTAAAAGAAATTGAAGAACTTGGTGGAAAGGCAATTGCGGTTCAGTGTGATGTGGCTGATGAGGAGCAAGTAAACAAAGCAGTTTTAGAAACTGAGCAAAAACTTGGAAGAATTGGGATTCTAGTAAATAACGCCGGCATCGGTGACGCGGGGCTGGTTCAGGATATGACTACAGAGCAGTGGCACAAAATGTTTAGGATCACTGTTGATGGTGCATTCTACTTCACAAGAGCTGTGCTTAAATCCATGCAGAAAGGAGACAGAATAATTAACATATCCTCGAATGCGGGAATTACTGGTATGGCTGCCGGCGCTAACTATGCTGCGGCAAAGTCTGCCGTTATGGGATTTACTAAATCCCTAGCGATAGAAATAGGATACAGGGGAATCACCGCAAACGTAATTGCCCCTGGATTTATTGATACACCTATACTGGCACCATTTATTGCAATTGCCCCTGAATTCTACAAAGAGATGCCTGTTCGTAGACTAGGAAAACCAGAAGAGATTGCTGAGATTACAGCCTTACTCGCCTCACCGCAAGCAGGCTACATAACAGGACAGGTATTCCTAGTAGATGGAGGAAGTACTATGTTCAACTTGGTTCATCAAGCACCCTACAAAGCGCTAGGACTTAATAACTTGGGAATCTAAAACTAAACACCCAAACTACAGAATTATTTGGATCTAGTTATTCTATTCCTCTAAATAAGTTTATTTTTTATTTTTTTATTAACAATATTAGGCTTTTTCCCTTCAGGATTAAGTTCTGTTTGTTTAATTCTTGGAACTTTTTTTAATGCATCTTATCTTTTCCATTGAAAGTCTTCTGAAATCTATATCCTGTTTTGAAAATGATAAATGAAAGAAAATAAACTCTAAACATGTATCTCAAGTATCTCGACTGGTAGACTTTAGTAAAAATTTAATAAGGCCTTGCCCCTCTTAATATGAAAACTTGTACTATGTGGTATTTTTAAGCCAAGGTTTGGTGGTGTTTTTGTGAAATGTGCTTACTGTACTATTTTGGCTTGTATTTTTGGCGGCGGAGAAAAACTACCTGCTGACTGTCCTATGAGTACCAGTGACGATGTTATGGAAAAGGCTAAGGAGATATACAATACCGACCCAGAGATTAGAGAACTGGCAAGGCAATCAAGTATCGTGGAGGCAACGGGATACATGGAATGGCCCCGCTTGAGGGACACCATCGAGTTTGCCCAGAGAATGAAATACAAGAAACTGGGTGTAGCATTCTGCGTAGGCTTGCACCGGGAGGCCGGTGCTGTGAGCTACACCTTGGAAGGATTTGGATTCGAAGTGGTTTCGGTATGTTGCAAAACCGGAGCATTATGGAAAAAAGATTTGGATCTTTCTGACGAGTACATAGGCTACTCCAAAACGGGTTATCTTATAGGTGAAATTTCTTGTAATCCGGTGGCTCAGGCCTTATATCTTAACGAGCAAAAGACTGAAATGAATGTGCTCGTAGGACTCTGTGTGGGTCACGATGTCCTGTTTACCAAGTTTTCAGAAGCGGGGGTAACTACTCTAATAGCCAAGGATCGTCCACTAGCACACAATCCAGCCGGAGCAATTAACACCTATTATTACAGCATGTATTTTGGTGAACTACAGAAGAAGCTGAGCCAGAAATAATTTTTAAAAAATCTAAAAATTTTTTTCTCCTTTTTTTGGTTTTTGTTTCTTTTCGTCAATAAGACATTTCTTAACTCTTTATTAGAAAACAAGTTTTGAAAAAAGGAAGAATTAAGGATTAGCTATTTTTAAGCTACTTCTTTGACATCTTCTTTTACTTTTGTTCCTTCTTCTGATTTTTCCTCAATTTTGGGTACTTCGCAGCCTTCAAGCCACATTGCGTAAATGAATTCCAGACCAGGTGGTGCAAGATTTACTTCCTTATCGATTATTACGTCTAATACTGCTGGTTTGTTTGATTTCACCGCTCTTTCGAGGGCGGGGCGAATCTCTTTAGGATCCTCCACGCGCTCTCCGTAGCATCCCATAGCCTGAGCCACTAGATCGTATCTCACGTCGAAGAAGTCAACGCCGATGAATCTATCTCCAAAGTTTAGCCTCTGTGCACTCTTGATCATTCCCCAGGTACGGTCGTTCATCACGATTACTACGAATGGTACTTCTAGTCGGGTTGCGGTTTCTAATTCCTGAATGTTAAACATGAAGGCTCCGTCTCCGCATATTGCGTACACTGGTCTTTTGGGATCTGTTAGCTTTGCCCCTATAGCGTAGGGCAGTCCCACTCCAAGGTGTCCAGAGTCTAATGCTTGGAGATGAGTTCCGGGTTCGTATACTCGGTGAACGAAAGTATACCACATTATGATGTTTCCACCATCTAGTATACTTATCGCGTTTTTGGGGAAGAAGTCTCTTACCTCTTTTGCTACTCTTAAGGGGTGGATGGGTTTGACATCTGATTCCATTAACTCTTTTAATCCTTGTATCTGCATTTCCGCAGCTTGTCTCAACGCCGTAAATGCCGGATTGGGAGTCTTTTTTCCTGTCAATCTTTTTACTTCATTTATTATCGCTCTCAAGGTTGATTTGGCGTCTCCCACAATGGGCAAGTCCACGTCTCGGTTTAATCCTATCATTTCCGGGTCAATGTCTACTTGTATGAATTTCTGTTCTTCAGGACTCTTCCATCCCGGAGGTTTACCCCAAAAATCATAAACACTTAAACTGCTTCCCACTACAAGCACAGTGTCTGCCTGGGTTTTAGCCGCGACGCCTCCATAATTCCCCGTGGCAAAATACAATGGATTATCGTCGGAGAGGGCGTCTCTTGCAAAGGCAGTACCGGTCACCACTGCTCCCAGATGCTCGGCTAGTTCTGCTATTTCTTGACTGGCTCTTGATCTGAGCACTCCTCCTCCGCAGTGGATTAGTGGAAATTTTGCTTCCACAAGCATCTTTGCCGCTCTTTTTACTAGGTCGGGATCTCCCGTGGCTGGTTTTATAGCCCGGTATCTTTCCGGAGGAACGATGCGGACATCTTCTAAGGATCCCATCTCAAATAGTATATCTACCGGGATGTCTAGGTGAACCGGTCCCGGTTGACCAGCGGTTGCGGTGCGGAATGCTTGTTGCACCATTTGTGGTATCCGTTTCCAGTGAGAAATCATGGCGTTCCATTTTACTACGCTCTTAAATAGGCTCAGTTGGTCGCATCCCTGACTGGAACCATAGTCGGGATAGCATTTCCAGGTCTGATTTTGAACCGTTAGTACCACCATGGGTATACTGTCAGCGTACGCGGGATACACTCCCGGAATCAGATCTGCAGCTCCTGGTCCTACGGTTCCTAGGCATACTCCGGGTTTACCTGTGAGGCGAGCGTAGGCGTCTGCCATATGGCCGGCTGCCTGCTCGTGTCTGGTACCAATATATTTTATTCCAAGGTTTTCGCCTTCACGGTATAGAGCGTCCATAAAAGTTACCCATTGTCCTCCAACCACTCCGAAAATGTAGCGCACTTTTTCTTGAGCTAAGCAACTTAGGAGTAATTCTCCTCCAGTCCACTCACGCCGTTCTGACATCTCAAGATATTTGGGCTTTAGCTCTTCTACCCCAATTTCGGATGGTTCGGTCTCAATTTTCTTCACAGCGACTCTTTCTATCACTTTTTTTTCAACCGCTTTTTCCTCTTTAATATCTTCCGTCCTTTTTAGGCTCATTTTTATCCTCCCAAAGATTTTTAGGGATTAGCAGTGTTCCTACTTCACCGAGTTTCATATTTAAATCTTCACTCATGCTTATTTATTTAAATGATTAATTAAAAATGATAAATCCGTTTGTTGGGATAAGCTCTTAGTGATTAAATATTATTTATGGAAAGAGGAATTGGATTTAATAGTGTTTGAACGCTAATTTTGTGGATTTGAACTTTTTCTTGTTTAGTTGCGTCTCAAAGGCCTGTTTCCATTCTTCCAGTTTGAAGGTTTTTGTGAGTAACGGTTTGTTTTTAACCTTTCCTTTTTCCTCAAGCTCTTATGCTATGTCGAACGGGGTTCTTGCCACCTGTGGTTCAAGGGGATAGCCGTTTACGCCATATATTTTGAGTTCTTTAACGCTGAACATTAGAAAATCTATTTTAGCCTCTCTCATTAAACCTACGAAGACTATTTCTCCACGTGGCTTCGTTATATTAATAGCGTCCTGCAGTGTCTGTGCGCTTCCCACAGCGTCGTATGTTAGGTCAACTCCTTTACCAGTTGCCATAGTTATCTCTGTAGCGGGCGTCTCACCCCTTTCCAAGCAGTATACATTGTCCGCTCCCAACTCCTCAGCAAGCTTAGCCTGATACTCGAACTCCGTTGATACAAATATTTCTAGTGCCCCCATTACTTTACTCGCTTGAAGAATCTGTAAACCAATGGCTCCCGCACCAATTATGGCAACTTTTTTACTTGCGGGATTCCCTACAAAGCAAGAATGAATCCCAACAGCCAAAGGTTCGGTCAGAACCGCATCCTCATCCGAAACAATATTAGGAATCTTATAAACCTTAGACTTGTGTGCCAAGAAATACTCGGCGAATCCACCACCATTTACCTGATTATACCCTAAACCACCACCGAGCATAGCTTGGTTATAGCAGAGACTGTAACGACCCAGCCTGCACATATCGCATGGTTCCAACCCCAGCTCGACGCACCCAGCCGCCCCATCCACAACCACTCTGTCTCCTACCTTAAAACCCTCCACACCATTACCGATCTCATCAATTATTCCTACAACTTCATGGCCAAAAGTAAGCGGTTTTGCCATAAAATCAGCCAACGCCATCTTACCAGTAATAATTCCCATATCTGACCCACATATACCACACAATTTTGTTTTAACCAGCACACAATCCTTTTTAGGAACCGGCTTTTCAACATCATCTAAATAGAAACCTTCGGGGAGGGGTTTACCATCCCATAAAAGAGCCTTCAACGATTCCACCTCATATTTGTCAACAATTATGCCAAAGATGAATACAGGTATTATAAATATTTGCTATGAAAAAGCTTTTCGCTTCAGTCCGAGAGGGGGCTGACCAGAT
>NZ_JBRAKS010000166.1:0-8575 GCF_052745115.1 Candidatus Jordarchaeum sp. | reverse complement strand
CAATTATTCTTTTCGAACTATCCCAACAACCCACATACTTAAGGCGCCTTCTCATCCACCAACAATCCAATAAATCTAAAGTATAATATTATAGATTCACTGTTACTATATTCATATTACAGTTTAATTAAACTATTCTGTATTTGGATTTAGAGAAAATAATTATTTACAAGAGGCTCTTAAATAGGTACCATAATGCTTTTTAAAGAATAATGTCCATTTACCCTAGAACTCGCTAATCAAAGGTGCCTAAAATGTCTGAGAGTACCGCTACTGAAAGTAGAAAGTGTATTATCCTAAACTATATCCGCAGCCCAGACGATCAAAAAAACAAATTCATGGCGATTAAAATACAAGGGATTGATTCAGACAAAGAAGCTGCGAGATTCATTGGCAGATCGGTGATATGGCAAACTGTTTCTGAAAAAAAATTGAAAGGAAAAATCATCAAAACCCATGGTAAAAACGGCATAGTAAAAGCAAGATTCGAAAAAGGTCTACCCGGACAAGTCATCGGGAAAGAAATAAAATTGGTCTAAGTGCTCCCCTTTTTTTCAGATTTATTCTGTAACCTCGGTTTTTTCCTAGGAACTATTCTTCTTTCTTAGAATTAGTACAACCAGAAAAAAGGTTAAGAATTTTCAATCTTCCCACTATATTAGAATAAAAATTAACTCCTCTTTACTAAAAAATAGAAATAAGATTTTAAAAAACTATGCTAAATAGATAGGGGTAACATAAGTGTTAGCAGTTCCTTTTTTGGGGCCCGCTGGCTCGGGTAAGACTTCTCTCACAGAAAGTTTCGGCGAATTTCTAGCCGAAAAGAATTATAAAGTAAAGCTTTTCAATCTGGATGCTGGGGCGGAGTACTTGCCTTATACTCCAGATTTCGATATACGGGATTTTTTCCGAGTTTCTGAAATAATGAAAACTGAACACATTGGTCCAAACGCTTCTATAATAAGGGCCAGTCAGAAGATATATGAAATGTCCGATCAGATTTTAGAACAAATGAAAAAAAACCTGGCCGACTTCATACTAATAGATTTTCCAGGTCAACTGGAAGTTTTTGCTTTCAAACCCACCGGAAGCATGTTTATGGAAAAACTCCAACGCAATATGCGGGTATGTGGGATCTTCCTACTAGGCGCAGACACTTCTCCCACCGCTTCAGGATTCGTTGTCGCCCTTCTAATGAGCATGGCAGTTCAAATACAACTTGGCATAAGCCTGATAACAGTTCTACACAAGTCAGACATACTAAAATCCAAACAATTTGTAGGAATGCTTAACAATCCAGAACTACTCAGAAAAAATATCGCAAATATAGAACAGGGCGGAGTAATAAATGACCTAGCACTAGACTTTCTTAAAATCGTAAATAATATACGTCCTGCAGTGAGGGTGATCGCAACCTCAATAATAAACCGTGAAGGATACGAACAACTCTTCGACCTATTGCATGAAATATTTTGCACATGTGGCGACAATTATTAAAATTAGATTGATTTCCCGCTTCCCCATTTTCACTAGTAAATGTATTTCCAATTCCTAGTTGCTTTTTCACTTCAGCAACATTTTTATTATTCATTGGTGTAACAATTTTGATTGCCTTTATCTGATTATAAACTATTGCTAACCATGGGTTTGTTTAGGTTAATGGTGATTAGCTTGATTCTGGTTGCAGACTCATCTTTTCTTTTCAGCCTCATGGAGGGAAATAGTGAAGTCACTCAAATCTGGGGGAAAGCCAAAACTGAGGGAAATCGGATATACATACCCACAATTTCAATCACCTTCTTTGTAAAGAAATGTTATCGAGAGGGGAAAAGCGAATACATTGACTTGATACTCGCAGTATTAAAACAAACCCTAAACGTAACTATGGTTGTTTGTGACATTGGTGTTTCCATTGACGCGGGACGACTTTTAGAAACAGTTGGCGCTGATATCGAAGAGGCCTTCATTCTCGCAATTGCAAGTTTAAAAAATGCTAAGGGGGTAATGACCATTAATAAAGGCAAGTACTTATCAGCCGTAAAAAAAGGATTAATCAAAACCGTTCTTTAAAAACCTTTTAAATGCAAATTAGAGTCCAAATCTAAGGCACTCGCATAAAATTACTTTGACTTAAAATACTTAAATATCCAAAGTTTAAAACTTATTTTCTTCAATTTTTCAAAAAAATTTTCGAAAAAAATTAACCAGCAAACTTATATGCCACATTAACCAAGAATGCATAATTAATCGGGGGTCAAGCCATGAGTACCGACAAACTAGACCAAAAAATTCTCAACATACTCGAAAAAGACTCCCGATCACCCTTAAAAGAGCTAGCTGAAAAAACCGGGGTAAGCGCTGGAACGGTCACAAACCGAATAAAAAAATTACAAAACTCAAAAATAATCAAAAAATTCACAATCAAAATCGACCACCGAAAACTAGGATACGACATCCTAGCAGTACTACTAATCGAAACCAACTCCCAAAAAACAGAAGAAATCGCCAAAAAAATCTCCAAATACCCCGAAATCATCAAAATATGCGTCTGCACTGGGGGAGTCTACGACATCATAGCCATAGTAAAAAGCAAAAACATGGAAGACTACTCCCTATTCAAACAGAAAAAAATCACACAACTACCAGACATAGAAAAAGTAAAAGACCTAATGATCACCGAAGAATACGATTAACCAAACAGATTCTAATTTTACAGCACTTGATTAAAAATCTTCAAAAAATCTTTTGAGACTTGGCATATTAATGAACTTTTTTCCCTCACTTTTGTAGAAAGGAGACTGGCTTAGGAGGTATATTCGGGCAAAAGTTTTCACCATTTTATTAAAAACTCTCTTCACACCCACCCTTCTACTTACATTACTATAGTATTCCTCCAATGTGCACCTTTGATACTTGAGTAGTGCCTGGGACCGCTCCGTGTCCATCCACCCACAATGAAATTTTCCTTTACTGAAAGCTTCCTCTGGTAGAAACATTCGGCCTAGTCCAAAAATTTCCATCATCCGGTTCAAGTATTCTCTGAAAGTCGTCTGACAATGTTCCCCACCCGCGATGTGGAAAGTCTCGCCCCAAATTTCTTCGGTTTCCACCGCATTTGCTAGGGCGAGACCTACATCTTTTGTGTCACAAATCTCGATGTGCGTGTCAAGAGGCATGTGGAAAAGCAAGGGATCCATTTGGAGCTTGTCTAAGCTAGTGATGTAACTTAAGCGGAAAATGGCAAACTTCAAGCCAGACTTGCGAATTAAATCTTCTGCTTCAAGTTTCTGTTTAGCATACTCATCTTCATCATTTGGATTTGGTGGATCAGTAACCCTGATGTAAGGATTTTTTAATCGGTCTCCATAGACAGAAATAGACGATGTATAAATGATGCGGGGATGCAATGGTTGTTTTTGCATAGCAGAGATCAAATTTGCAGTGCCTCCAACGTTAACAGAGCGTGCAAACTTAGGCTGCTTATCAGCAAGAGGCGGAATAATCGCGGCGAGATGTATTACAATTTCGCAACCTGCTACCGCAGTTTCCACATCCGCTTTATTTCTCAGATCCCCCCAAATAATTTCTACTTTATCCTCATATTTTCGAGCTAATTTACGGTTCCTTCTGTTATTCACTTCAAATGCTCTAACATTGTATCCCCGGCTAATTAATTCATCGAGTGTGCTTAATCCTACATTACCAAATGCGCCCGTAAGCAGAATTTTTTTCATCATATCTCTCATCCTGAGAATATTGCATTGTCCTTGATTTGATAATGGGAATAAGAACACAAATTATATTTGGTTGCAATCGCAACCATGTATCAGAAAAAAGTCATGATAACAATTTTTCAAAAGGTATAATGAAATGAAAACCATACGCCTACAAATCTCAGGCAAATTTTTGGACGCTTTAGGCATGACCCAGATGTTGGAAGATATTGACCGGGTGGATGTTCTGAACGCTTACCAGTACGACCAAAAAAACTTCTTCTCCTTGCAGAAGATATGTTTCAAACCTGACAAAGCTTCCCAGATAGACCAAATCATAAAGCAGAAATTAAACCCCAACTACTTTCTGAAACTAAAACAAACTGGGAGTGAACTCCTTTGCATAATGAAACAAAGACGAACAGAAGGATTTTTTCCTGTTCTAGAACCCGGACCCTGGGCGTTCATATTCCCTATCTCAGTAACACACGACCTAATTCTTATCAACATATTGATACAAGAAGAATATATTCCAAATCTCTACAATATAATCTCAGCTTTCACAGACTCCTACAAAGTCATTGGAATAAGTAATCTTGACCCAACGGACAATATCAGCCACCAAATTGGCCAATACCGCATCCCTTTACCAAATTTTACCACACGCCAGCAAGACATAGCAACCTATGCAGCCAAAAACGGCTACTTCAATAGCCCCAAAAAAATTACTGCAAAGCAAATAGCCCAACACTTCAAAATCTCTGAAACTGCAGTTAACAAGCACCTCCGAAAAGCTGAAAACTTGGCTATGAAATACTTCTTCGGGGAATATCTCAATAAATCACCAAAAAGAAGAACATCACATATTCAACATCATGCAGAAATCTCCCCCAACACTGAATGAACGCATTAAACCCCTAAACTCCCACCTCTTCTCATAAAAAATGGCTCACTCAGAACAAAGAAGTGATTATTATGAGAGAATTTCTCAAATCTTCGCAAATAATTTTTTTAATAACACTTGTGTAGTCAGTGAGGTGATTACACCTTTAAACATTTTTGCCCCCAAGCAGCGTTTCCATTGAAATCTTCAAATAATACTGTTAACCGCAATAAATGCTGGGCCAGTGATTCTACTAAGTTGCTAAGTACAACACTTTCAACGTAAAACTCTTAGTTAAATTAGAGAGCTGGGTGTGAAAAAAATATTTTATTCAGTTGATAAGCCCACGTTTAGAATTAAAAGGAAGAAGAGCTTGAAAAACTACTCTTTTAAGCACTTGGATCTAGTGATGCGCCTCTGGTTCTGTTTTTCTAACCAGTTTCTAAATAGTTTGAAAGAGGCTCTATAAACGCCTCCTTTTTTAGACAACCTAACTATTATATATTCTTCTTTAGGTTTTATCCGCAAGCTTAAGTCTAGGAGCGATACCCAAAGCCATAAGCTCCTGCAGCAGCAGCTTGAAGGCATAACTCATATTCACCTTGGCTACACGAGTATCCTGCTCACCACACAGAGGACAATAGTAACGACCCTTATTCTTATCGTAGACTGCGAGCATACCACACTCCTCACATACTAGAGTAGTAGTCTTATCCGACTCCTCAACAAGCTTCTCCTTCAAAACCAGCGAGGCGCCGTAGCCTATTAGGCAGTCTCTTTCCATTTCTCCGAATCTTAGTCCTCCTTCTCGGGCTCGTCCTTCTGTGGGTTGTCTTGTTAGTATTTGTACTGGTCCTCGTGCTCTTGCGTGAATTTTGTCTGATACCATGTGGTGTAGTTTCTGATAGTATACGACGCCGATGAATATGTCCGCTTCGTATTTTCTTCCAGTTATTCCATTGTACATTACTTCCCGGCCATTGTATTTGAGGCCTCTTCTTTTTAGTTCTTCTCGTAGGTTTTTTAGTGGTTCTCCGCTGAATGCGGTTCCGTCGATTTTTTTTCCGCTGAGTGATCCTACTTTTCCGGCTATGGATTCGATTATTTGTCCGAGGGTCATTCGGGAGGGTATGGCGTGGGGGTTGACTATGAGGTCTGGTACTACGCCGTCTTCTGTGAAGGGTAGGTCTTCCTGGGGTACTATTAGTCCGATTATTCCTTTTTGCCCGTGTCTTGTGGCGAATTTGTCTCCGAGTTCGGGTATTCTTTGATCCCTGATTTTTACTTTGACTAGGCAGTTTCCATCTATGGTTTCGGTTACTGATACTGTGTCGACGGTGCCGGTTTCTCCGTGGCGCATGCTGGTGGAGGTTTCTCTTCGAGTTTGGGAGGGTAGTTCGAATCCTGCGTTTTCTTCTAGGAATCTGGGGGGGCTGGTTCTTCCGATTATTATTTCGCCGCCTTGTACTTCAACTTCGGGCTCAATTATTCCGTCTTCTGATAGGTGGCGGTAGGCTTCTGCGGCGCGGTATCCTCTGACGCTTCTGTCGGGTATTTCGAATTTGTCTTCTTGTCCTCCAGGGTATTTTCTTTCTTCCGCTTCGTAGCTTCTGAAAAATGTGGATCTTCCGAGGCCTCTTTCTAAGGAGGCTTTGTTTATTATTATGGCGTCTTCTATGTTATATCCTTCGTAGGATAGTACTGCTACTATGAAGTTTTGTCCTGCGGGTCTTTTGTCGAATCCCGTGGGTGCGGTGGCTCGGGTGTTGACTATGGGTGTTTGCGGGTAGTGTAGTAGGTGGGCGCGGGTGTCTGCTCGGGTTCGGTAGTTGGCGGCGTACAGGCCTAGTGCCTGTTTAACCATTCCGGCCTCGTAGGTGTTTCTGGGGCTCTGGTTGTGTTCAGGGAAGGGTATTATAGAGGCGGAGATTCCGAGGATGGTGTTGGGGGCGACTTCTAGGTGGGTGGTTTTTTCATTTATGTCTTGGGGGGTCATAGCTATGTAGGTGTTTTCCTCTTCCTCGGCGTCCAGGAATTCTATTACCCCTCTGCGGATGAGATCGCTGAACTTCCATTCTTTGCTTCTGAGTTTTGCTACGTGTTCGCTGGTGAGTTTTGTAGCCCCGTTTTCAACTATAATTAGGGGGCGTCTTACGCGTCCCGCGTCACAGTTAGCCTGAACCTCATTAGTATCAGAATAATAGGCGATGTTGACTTCATTATTTATTTGCCCACTTCTTCTACGTTTTTTGACCTCTGCCACGAAAACCAGTGGTTTAGAATGTATCCCCAATAGTCGGCCGTTAAGGTAGACTTGTGCACCTTTAACTCTCCCTCTTTCAATTTCTTCGATGGGTTGCACTCCTAAGTCTACGAAGATGCTTTCTATTTCTCTCTCGTCTGCACCTACTGAGATGTAGGCTAGGAGTGCTAAGTTCTTTACTAGTCCACAGTTTGGCCCTTCAGGGGTTTCATTGGGGCAGATTTTACCCCAGTGCGTAGGATGCAGGTCTCGGGCCTCAAAATGGGGTTGACTCCTGCTCAGAGGGGACACAACTCTTCTGAGGTGGCTTATTGCGGACATATAGTTTGTTCTGTCCAGTAGCTGGCTTACTCCGGCTTTTCCACCCACCCAGTTGCCGGTTGCCAACGCGTGGTGCAAACGGTCAGTGATGACATCTGCTCGAACAGCGGTTTTAATGTTTCTACGCCTACCTCTAACCGCGTTCCTCTCAAGCTGATATTTAATATCTCTGGTGAGGCTGAGGAAAGCTACCCGGAACAAGCTCATTAAAAGATCTCCGGCAAGCTTCAACCTCTTATTAGAGTAATGATCCTTATCATCCTCAGTTCTCTTCTCCAGGGCTAACTCAATTATATGTGAGGCCATCTGGCCCAAGTAAAACGCTTTTCTTAACCGGTCAGTGTGCTTGGTGCCTATGTGTGGGAGAAGATAACGGTCCAGAACCTGCTCCGCCCTCTTTAAACGATAATCCCTAGTCTGGCCCACAGCAACACGCTTACCAACATAGTCCAGCGCCTCGTCACGAGTAGTGATTTCAGCCGCCGCCTCAATCGAGGGAATTAACTCCCGTACAACATCATCCTCTTCAGCTATCGCATTAGCAATTTGCTGATCACTCTCCAGCCCCAAGGCCCGCATCAAAACAACTATTGGAATCTTCCCCGGAACCGAAGGAAAAGAAATCCGAAGCGAACCTTCACGTCTCCGCTCCATAGTCACCGGCGCCCTGAAACCCTGAGCCGTACTAAAAACCTTAGCCACATGAGTAGACGAACTACTCTTGTTAGCCGCCTCAATAAGAATACGATTAGGAGCAAGATCCTCTTGGGTAACCAAAACTCTCTCACTCCCATTAATAATAAAGTAACCTCCCGGATCATCCGGATCCTCACCCAGACTAATAAGCTCCTCTCTACTTAAATCCGATAACGGACACTTTTCAGATTTCAGCATAATGGGCAAACGCCCAATATAAACCTCAACCGGAGGCTCCTCAGTATCACCATCCCGATAAACAATAGACATCTCCAAATGCAAATTCGCAGCATAAGTCAAATTACGAATACGAGCCTCATTTGGAAAAACAGACATAGTGGAACCATCAGCCTCCTTAATCGTAGGCTTCCCAACATCAATCTTACCCAACCTAACATAATAGTTCTCACCCTCAGGCTCAATAACACCAACCTCATCCACAATTTGCTGAAGCCCGTGTCTCACAAACTCATCATAAGAATCCAAATGCTGCCGAACCAAACCATTCTCCTCAATAAAAGCCTCAACAACACGCCAACTATCAACCTGCTCAACATCAGACATAACAACCACTTCTAAAAACAACTATACAATCATAATCAGCACAAGACACTAACCAATCCCAAAACAGCCACAACAAAACAACACTATCTGACAAAACACTAAAACAAAGGACTTTATATTTTTTATCATAACTAC
>NZ_JBRAKS010000165.1:0-8674 GCF_052745115.1 Candidatus Jordarchaeum sp. | reverse complement strand
GGAACCGAACACCATCTGGAAGTGTCCTAGATGGGTAAGTTTCGGACAACGGATTAATAGAGTACGCCACAAAACTGTATAAGGACGGGGAAAACCACTCTCGGCGAAGCCGCCCAACTCTCCGGCACCAGTCTGAGAAAAATGCTGGAAACACTCCTGAACAAAAGCATCCGCGGAAACGTAACCCTAAGCCAGCAGAAAAAAGCCATAGAATACGCAAAAAAACTCAAATAAAAAAGAAAATTTAGTTTTAGTAGTAAAAATATCTGAGATAATTGAACCTATCTTCTCAGAATAGTTACATTGCAGGTTCCCCCATCTCCATGTGAAAAGTTGCCCATGCAGTGAGCTAAGCCGATCTCTGCACCATCCACCTGCCTTGCTCCAGCTTCACCCCGCAACTGCCAAACCAGTTCACAGATCTGAGCCACACCAGTAGCTCCAACAGGATGTCCCTTTGCTAGTAGTCCTCCACTGGGATTTATTGAAACTTTGGCGTTTATTTGAGTTTCTCCTTCTTCCACCGCTTTTCCTCCTTCGCCTTTTTTGAAAAACCCTAGATCTTCGTTGTGCAGAATTTCAGCTATTGTGAAGCAGTCGTGGACCTCCGCAAAGTCTATATCCTTTGGTTCCACTTTGGCCATGCTGTAGGCTTCTTTTACAGTTCTCACAGTTATGTTAAAAGTCGTAGCGTTGAGCTTTCCTAGGAATGTTCCCGATTTTTGGGCTGCTCCTAAAATTTTGATCGGTGTGTCCGTGAATTTTTTTGCTACATCTTCGCTTGCTATTACCGCTGCTGCTGCTCCATCAGATATTGGGCAGCAGTCTAGAAGTCTTAAGGGGTAGGCTATCATAGGCGAGTTTAAAACTTTTTCCAAGGATACTTCTTTCGGATAGTGAGCATGGGGATTCATTGTGGCGTTGTGATGATTTTTCACAGAAACCATTGCCAATTGCTCCCTGGTTGTGCCATATTCCTTCATATGCCTATTTGCGATCATGCCGAAGACGCCCGGAAAGGTCATCCCCATGAATCCCTCAATTTCCAGGTCGCTCCCCTGGGTCATAGCTTTGAGCATTTCTCTTGTAGGAAGTCCAGTCATCTTCTCTATCCCTAAAACGAGGACCACGTCGTGTAGACCCGCCGCAACTGATATCCAGGCCTCCCTGAAAGCGGTTGAAGATGAGGCGCATCCGTTCTCACACCTGGTCATTGGAACACCCACCACTCCAACTTGTTTCATGGCTAAATTTCCAGCTAATGGTCCCTGTGCGCCGCCGACTCCTGCCACAATTCCACAGTATCCGGCTTCAATATCCTTTGGGTGCACGTTTGCATCCTTCATGGCTTTAAAGCAGGCTTCCTCTCCCATCTCTTTCACTCCGGGTCTTATGGGGAAGTTGCCAAATTTTGTCATACCAACTCCAATTACGTAAACATCTTTCATCTTTACTTAGCCCTCCTTCACTGGTCTGAACTTCCAGCCGATTACCTCTGTTCCATCCTCATCCGTGGTAATTTTTCCCGAGGTGAGTTCTACTTCCATGTCGATTTTCAACTTTTCTTCAAAGGGTTCGCAGTCTGTGAAGTGGGTGAAAATGCTTATGCCCTCGGGCAATTCGACGAAACCGAAGGCGTAGGGTGCGTATTCGAGGGGGCCAACATAGGCAATTGTATAAGAATATATTTTGCCTCTGCGGCTAAGTTCCACTTCGTCCACTTCATCGATGGTCATACATTCAGGGCAAACTCTTTTCTTTGGGAAATAGATTTGGCCACAAGATTTACATTTACTACCTACCAGTATTGGGTTGCCACTTTCCAATGAGCCTTCTTTAAAAATTCCTTCTTTAAATAAACGATGCTTACTCATTTAACCACCTATTAAACATCAAATTAGCACTATATGGTTTCACAGTTTCAAATTGTTAAACCTTTTTTCTTTCTTCTTACAAATTTTTGTTTTGCATTTTTTTTACATACATTGTACAAATATGGTTAGTGTGTAATAAAAAGATTACATTACTCTGAAACTATCCCATACTTTGAAACACTATTTCTGCAAATTTTAGAAGTTCGTGCAGATTGCCCCAAATCATCACTGTGCCATCTTTTATATATTGACGCATCCTAGTTGGATCTTTAAAAACACTATCAACTAAATTTTTCTCCTCTGAAAGCAGCATCAAGTCGAAGGACGCTGGCTCGCCCTCAATCAATCTCACTTCTCCTTTGCCGAAGGTTATGTATAATGCTTCTACAGGCATTTTGAAACCTATTGTTTTTCCATTGTATCCATCTATCCACTCTTTTATTGCGTTAAGTATGTTTGGCGAATTGTTAATCTTTTCCACCATTTCCTTTAATCTATTTTTAAGCTCTGACACTTCTGGAACCTCCCTATTTCTGCTCAGCTATCCACTTTTCTAAAGCCTCAATTACTGCCCTGTTTAAAGTTATAGCTGAAAATGAGCCAAACCGGCTCTCCACCGCTTCGATAAGTCTCTCAAACATCTCATAGGAAAGTGTCGCAATCACTTTAGGCATCGCTGTCTGCACGAAGAACTTGGCAAGGTAAGGGCTCCTATGCCAATAGGGAGAAATATCGTCCAAGCTTCTTTTCGGTTTTCCTCGCCACTCAGCCATTCATCTCATCTCCTCAAATTTCACATCCAATATTTCCGCCTTAGTTATTGTGGAAGGAAAGGTAGGCCACTCAATAATCACCTTTCTCCCTAAATCCACTCCCTTACTTTTCCACGTTCCACTGAATATGTTTCCATCCTGGATCACAAATTGGGTTAGAACAAAGCTAAGGAGCTTAGATAGTTCCCAGCCATGCTTCTCAGCCATGGCCTCCCAAGCCTCCATTATCTCTCGGGAAAGTATTACCGATACCACATTATTCTCACTCAACTAATGTTCCTCCTAAGTGCTTGAAACCGTTGAAACCATCTTCTCTACTTTTTTCTCACGATAGTCCAGTCTCCGGTAAGGATTACCCCAGACTTCATCATACATTATGCTCTCCAAGGGATATCTTGAAGGCGCTGCCGCTCTAAGAAAAGCTGGCACTCCGAGGCAGAGGGCAGTAATTGGTTTAACACTCCTAGGGATTCCGAGATAATCAAAGAGTTCCTCACTTCTTCTAGTGTCCGCCACTGCGACCGCATTAAACCCGCAACCCACACCAAGCGCGGTGGCTGCCAGCCAAATGTTCTGAATTCCCGCACCAATACCCACATAGGGATGGTACGCAGCCTCACCCATACCTGTCGGATAGTCGGTGTCTGCTGAAGTAATGCATGGAATCAGAACAACGTCAGCGGTTTCTGGATATCTTATTACCTTGGTGAAGCCTTGAAATGCGTAGGGTCTCAAGTGTTCGGGCATAAACCACTGCCTATCCTGGGTAACCTCCCAAGGATCTCTACCCATAACCATAATACCGGTTTCTTCAGAAATATCTGCAATCCATCTTTTAACTTCTTGGTCGCGGATAACTATGTATTTCCAGTACTGCATGTTTTCTCCTGAAGGAGCCCACCGGGCCACGTCCAGTATTCTCTCAAGCTTCCAGTCCGGGATTTTTTCACCTTCCTTAAAGTATCTCATACTTCTCCTAGTATAGATCGCTTCAAACACATCCAAAACACTCACCATCCAATAATTTGAGTTGAAAATTATTACCAACTCTTTTTCTAAATTTTAAAGGTTGCTTTTTTGTTTTTCATTACAATCTCTTTAAGATATATATGGTTTTATTTTCCTTTTTTCAAGCAATTAGAAGACCCTGCTTCTTAAATTTTATTTAATGCTGCCAAAGTCTTTTTTATCTATTTTCGATGTAATAGTTAATAAATATAGAATTGTATGTTTGAAAACTACTATACAAACATTTAATTTGATAAAAAACTATTAATAGAAGCTAAAATTGGAGGGAGAAAATTTGAGTAGGCTTTGGAGTCCGCATATAGAATCCATGAAAAGAGAACAAATAGAAGAAATGCAAACAGAACTCCTAAAAAAACAGCTAAACTACGTTTACCACAGAGCACCCTTCTACCAAAAACTGTATAAAAAGTCAGGTGTAAAACCAGACGACGTAAAAAACATAAACGACCTACAAAAACTCCCCCTCACAAAGACAGGGGACTTACAAGCAGAAATGAAGGAAACCGGGGACGAATACTCCGGTAGACTCTGCGTTCCAGAAAGCGAACTCTTAGCAGTATACGGACCTAATCAGCATCCAATGCCCGAAAACCCTTTAATAACCGGTATAACAGACTCCGACCGCAACACCATTATTCAACATCTTGCCAGAAACCTCATCATGTCCGGAATCTACTCCGGAGACACCATTCAATCACTCTGCTGGGCCTGGGAGCCATTCAATCGCGTCTATATGGCTGCAAATCTGCTAATAAGCCCCAGCGTAAGTGAAATACTAGGCATTACCCCAGTAACCCTTGAGATAATTCCACTAGAAGCTCCAAGAACCTTCGCCACCGCAAGACTTCTCAAACCCTCACTAATCATAGCAGACATAGGCCACCTAACACAACTAGCTGCGATATGCCAGCAAAACAACATATCACCAGAAGAAATAGGATACAAAACCATAATACTGAAGGAGCAAAGAATACTCAGCGAGAAGGAAACCAAAGAAGTAAGTGAAAAGTGGAAAGCCAAAGTACACAACATGCTAGCAGTACAGGACAACATGCTCTACGCAGAGGATTGCAATATTCACAACGGTCTACACATCTGGGAGGACGCCTTCATACCAGAAATAGTAGACGAAGAAACAGGAGAAAAAGTAGGAGAAGGAGAAGCAGGCAAACTCGCAATAACAAACCTATTCGCCAAAGGAAACCCCATGATCCGATACCTAATCAACATAACAGCAAAAATCGAAAAGACACCATGCAATTGTGGACGCACCCACTCCCGACTAAAACCCCAGTAGAGGTGAAAAAAGATGAGCCGTGAATTATGGAATCCTAAAATAGAAACTATGCCTCTGAAAGAGTTGGAAGAGCTGCAACTCAAACTCATAAAATCACAAATAAGCTACGTCTACGCAAACTCCTCATGGCACCACAAACTCTACGAAGAAGCAGGCGTGAAGCCCGAAGACATAAAAACCCTAGACGACTTTAAAGAAAAAATCCCCATATACAACAAAGACCATCTAAGAGAAGAACAGAGAAAAACTGGAGACCCATTCTCCGGACTATGCTGCGTCTCAAGAGATGAACTAATAAACTTGTGGACCTCTTCAGGCACCACTGGAATGCCCACCCTAGGAGCCAGCACCAGAAACGACATTTACATAGGCACAGAAATAATGTGCCGCAACCTCTGGGACGGAGGATTCAGACCAGGAATGAAAGTATTCAGCGCAGCCATCAACTGGCATTGGGTGATGCCTCCTGTGCTTAATGCTTGTCACAGGTTGGGGCTTAGAACTTTTGGCTTCGATTTTCCACACCCGCTCTTCGTGGATAGGTGGGCGAGGTGGATGCTTATCCACAAGCCTGAGGGCATACCCGCAATTACCACTGAGGTTTTCGCGGCCTTTCTTCCACCGGCTTTGAAGCAGTTGGGCTACGAGCCGAGCGATGTTCTGTCGTGTGTGAAGCTGGCGGTGCCTATGGGTGAGCCTTTATCGCCTGTGGCTCGTGGACATGTCAAGAAGAATTGGCCTAATGTGAAGATTAGGGATGCTGGGGGTGCTGGGGAGTCTTGGTGCTGGCATGTTGAGACTTGTGATGAGCATGTAACTGGGCATATTTGGGTGGATATGGGCTTACCTGAGATTCTTGACCCAGATACCCACGAGACTGTGGCTCCTGGTGAGCGGGGTGAGTTGGTTGCGACGAATTTGAGGGTTAAGGGATTGCCTTATATCAGATTCAGTACCGAGGACTTCCTTGAATTGTATTCGGAGCCCTGTGAGCGGGGAATAACGCATCCTCATGGGCGTATTCTCGCTAGGACGGGATGGCGAATAAAGGTTGGAGATAAGGCCTTTATCCCATTTGATGTGGAAGTTATACTTCAGAAACATCCTGAAACCATAAAGGCAATGTTCAGCCTAGTGAAGTATTCTGCTACTATGGATAAATTGAGAGTTAATGTGGCTTATGACCCTGCGGTAACTAAGGATCCCGACAAGTTGAAGGCAGAACTCACAAAGGAAATGGAGAGGGAACTGGGCGTTAAGGTTGAGATTAACTGGGTGAAGGAGGAAGAGATACCCCGGCCGGTTCCACATAAGATTGCGAAGTTTGTTGACCTAACGAAAGGCTAAAACCTGATGCTTAGCATTCTTTTTTCTTTTTTTCACCGTATACAGGAAGTATACGCTTGTGTTTTGCTCACAAGTTTCCCCGGGCGCAAAGTAATGGATATGTATTTTTGATTTTGGGTATGTGAAGGCGTCCTTCCTAACTCCCATAGTAGGGTTTGGATTTGGAAAAGAAGGCTTAATAACGCCCCCTTTAAAAGCAGCCAACAAACAAAAACACATACCCCCATGCAAAAACATAACTATTACATCGTACCGTTTCCCCGAAAAGAAGCATTTTTCAAGCCCGAAACAAGGGAATAAACAACCACAAATTAACGAGAAACACACGTGAACAAAATTAATAGAAAAGGGTGGTGCACATGTTCTAAAAGCACATGGTTGCCCAAAATAAGGTCATTCCAGACCACTCACCGGCTGAAAAGCGCCCCACACCTTTCACATACGGGCGCAAAATAAAATGATACAACCTTTGCAAAAACCTTTCTCCAGCTACGGAGATTGAAAGTTTTTTATTTTGATTGAAAGGGATAGTTAAATTGAGTAGGTTAGATGACCTCTTCTTTCTCTAGGTTTTTTATTTCTTCTTCGCTGTATCCTAGTTCTTTTAGTATTTCTTTTGTGTGTTGCCCGAATAGTGGTGCTGGTGTTCTAATCCTAGCTGGGGTTTCAGAGAACTTTAGGGGGAAGGCTACATGGAGTGTTTTGCCCTCAACTGGATGCTCTACCTCAACGAACATTCTGCGGTGTTTGAGTTGAGGATCTCGGATCACTTCTCCCATGGAGTAAACTGGTGTTACACAGATGTCTTTGCCTTCCATTAGTTTTAGCCATTCATCTCTGGTTTTGGTGCGCATGATTTCCCTTACTTCTGATAATATTTTCTTTTCCTCATTTTTTGAGACAAACTGTTTGCTGATCAGGTCCTCTCTGCCTATTAATTCGCAGAAGTTGGCCCAGAATTTTCCCTCGATGTTTCCAAGAGCGATGAATTCTCGGTCTTTTGTTTCATAAACATTGTAGTAGGCGGATTCGCCTAGGGCACTGAGAGTTCCCTCGTCGCCCACACTATATCCCGAGATATGGGTTCCAATATGCAGGACATTATAGGTTAGTACTGTGTCGGTCATTGAAACATCGATGTATTGTCCCTTTCCTGTTCTTTCTCTGGCTAATAGTGCTGATACAATTGCCAAAGCAGAGAAAACGCCGGAATTCATATCGGCGATTGGAATCCCTGGAATTACTGGGGCTCCTGTGTGTCTGCCCGTGACCCCTAGAATTCCCGCTATACTTATATAATTTATATCGTGTCCCGGCTTATCTATGTAGGGTCCATCCTGTCCGTAACCCGTTGTTGAACAGTATATTATCTTCGGGTTAATTTTTTTCAGATCTTCATAGCCTAGGCCATGTTTTTCCATAACGCCCGGTCTAAATGTTTCAAAAATTACGTCGTATTTCTCAACTAGTTTTCGGACTATTTCCTTACTTTTTTCTGTTTTTAGATTCAGCTTCATGCTTTTCTTGTTTCTATTTAACATAAGAAATACTGCGTTTTCTTTTTTGAGAATTGGCGGAGCCCAACGCATATAATCTCCTAGAATAGGCTCTTCTATTTTCAGAACTTCAGCCCCCATATCCGCTAAAAGCAGAGTGGCATAGTTGAAGGGCAGAAGTCTCGAAAAGTCGAGAATTCTCACACCGTCCAAGGGTCCCAATCAATTCACCTCAAATGTTTAAAACGATATCCTCATTTCAGTTAAATATTTGCATGTATCAAAAAAACAAAACATTACTAAATCTAAACCCCTGAAAAAAGTCAATTCAATTGTCTGTTTAAAATGTACATACAAATATTTATATTAAAATTCTTTGGAAAAAAAAATCAAGTCAAAAACCGACTCCGCATTCTATAATACCTCAAGCACTTTTATTGATCAGCAGGAAAATATTTTCAACTATTTCTGGGAAAATGTTCTAGACGTAAAAACTAGGTTAGCGGAGGTGAAAGCGGGGGAAGTATATGAAATACAACCTCTAATTGGGGAACTAAACATTATGAAGAAGATGGTGGAGTTAGTAAAAAAGACAGAAAATGAGCTTCTCGCGTTCTTTCCGGTTAAGGCTCTATAAATTTACATTTCTGTTTTCCTTAACTTCATAATAGAGGAGGAACTACCTAGTAAAATCATTCACTTAATTTTGCCCTATAATTTCCACCCAAAACCTGAAACCATAAAACAAGCTTTTAATCTAGGAATTAATATTCGTCAAACAAAAACCCCCCAAAAGTGGTTCTTGCAGTATTTCCGAATTGTTAATTTTATTTTTATTTGAATTTGGTTTTGTTTATG
>NZ_JBRAKS010000164.1:0-8692 GCF_052745115.1 Candidatus Jordarchaeum sp. | reverse complement strand
AGAATCGAACGAAACTACATCGCCGAAGATTGGTATGCTAAACTTTAAAAATTGGGACTTTATTGTGAAGTATGGTGATATTTATGGGTTTTGAGTTTCCTCCCTATCGCCCGCCATCTGAGGCTTATAGTATGCTGATTAGGGTGACTCGGAACTGTCCCTGGAATCGGTGTGCTTTCTGTATCATGTATAAGGGTCAAAAATTCTCCCGGAGGCCGGTGGAAGAGGTTAAGAGTGATATTTCGATGGCGGCGGAGGTTTACGGGGAGAGACCCACCATGTTCTGGGGGGATAGCAACTCCATTATCCTGAAAACCGTGGAGTTGGAAGAGATATTGGACCATACCTATAATGTTTATCCGAATCTGGAGAGAATAACCAGCTATGCTCGGGCGAAAACTATTCTACATACTAAAACTGTTCCCGAGTTGAAAAGATTGCATGAGGCTGGGCTCAACAGGCTTCACTTGGGCCTTGAAACTGGGGACGACTGGCTTTTGAAATTCATAAATAAGGGTGCAACTGCTGAGGAAATGATTAAAGCGGGAAGGATGGTGGTTGAATCCGGAATTCATCTCAGCGAGTATGTGATTCTGGGACTAGGTGGCGTGGAGAGATATGAGGCACACGCGAAGGAAACCGCAAAAGTGTTAAACCAGATAGATCCAGCCTTTATCCGAGTCCGTACCCTGATACCAGTACCGGGAACTCCCCTATACGACGTTTTCCAAAAAGGACTTCTTACCCTAGGTTCTCCCTTGGATGTTTTGAAAGAAACCAGAATGCTGATTGCTGACCTGGAGGTTAACAGTGAATTTCTGAGCGATCATGTTTCTAATTATTTGCCTGTTCACGGCAAACTGCCCGAAGACAAGGACGACATGTTAGAGTTTTTGGACTCCAATATTGAGCTTCTGGAAATGGATCCTGAGACTGGAAGAAAGCTTCTCCAACCAGAATATCTAAGAAGACTCTAAAAAACAGAATCATTTTCTAAAAATTCATCAATACTATTTTTCGAATATTTGGAGGATTTCTCTCAAATCATTTACCACCATGTCCGCAACCTTTACCAGTTCTTCGGAAGCTTTGTAAGCGACGCCTAGGCCTGCCGCTAATAGGAAGGATTTGTCAAATCTACTATCCCCCACCGCAATGCATTCCTCGAGTTTAAACCCATGGGACCTTGCAACTTTTTCCAGTGCTTTATCCTTTTCTAATAGCTCTACTCTCAAAATTCCCTCCCCGGTTAAAAAACCATTTTGGTCTGTTTCTAAACCATTTGCCACGGTGCAGTTTATACCTAATTTATTTCCCAGATGTTGTGCCCGGATGTCTATGCCTGCTGATACAATACAGATCTCTAGTTCTTTTTCTCTCAAAATTTTAGTGACGTACTGGGCGTGTGGCTGTAGCTCATAATCTGAGAGAACTTTTTTAATCTCATCGATGTGTGGCGGTGGTTGCCAGAGCTTGATGTCTCTTCGCATAAACTCATTGTAGTCGATTTTTCCATCAAGGTAGTCTCTTAAATTTGTTAGGTTTTCTACGTTAAAGTGTCTGTGTAGAATCTGCCAGCTGTTAAGCCCGGAGATAATTGTTCCGTCCATGTCAAAAACTATTAATCGGTATCCACTCAAAATTATTTACACCTAAGTGAAATGAATTTATTCCACCTCGACCCAATATATCTCAGTAATTTAGTGGACTATTTTATCTCCTTTAAGGTTTCATCCATAATGTCTAGGCCCACCTCTAATAGTTCCTCTTCAATTATTAGTGGGACCAGGATTCGAATCACATTGTCGTAGATGCCGCATCTCAGCGTGATTAATCCCTTTTTATTGCAGTTTTCTACCAGTTTTTTGGTTTCTTCTTTTGCGGGCTCTTTGGTTTTTTTATCCTTAACCAGTTCTAGGGCAGCCATTGGTCCCTTTCCTCTTACATCACCGATAATTTCGTGTTTTTCCTGCATCTCGTGTAGTCTTTTCAGGATGATTTCTCCTATATCCTGAGCGTGTTCAAGACCGTTTTCAATGATTTTGATGGTTTCGAGTGCCGCAACGCATGAGATCGGGCTTCCCCCGAAAGTGGTTCCCAGACCTCCCTTCTGGGCGACATCCATCATTTCGGCTTTACCAATCGTCGCACTGATGGGAAAACCTGAGGCTATGGATTTTGCTACAGTAATTATGTCCGGTGCTACACCGTAGTTTTCAACACAAAACATTTTACCGGTTCTACCCATTCCCGCCTGGATTTCATCGTCTATTAGTACTATTTCGTACTTGTCGCATATTTTTCTGAGTCCCGGGAACCAGTCATCTGGGGGTACTATGAAGCCTCCCTCTCCCTGTATGGGTTCGACGATTATGACTGCAATCTCTTCCGGGTCATAGCGGACTGCAAATCCCTCTTCGATAGCGTGTAAACATCTTAGTCCACAGCTGGGATACTCTAAACCATAACGGCAGCGATAGCAGTAAGCGTAGGGATAGCGGTCCATGTTATAGATATATGCGTTGAAACCGAACTTGTAGGGTCTAACCTTACTTGTGAGAGCCATACCCAACCGTGTTCTGCCATGGAAGGCATTTTCAAAAGTGATGATAATGGGCTTATTAGTGTAGTGTATTGCGATTTTGACCGCGTTTTCAACGGCCTCCACTCCGCTGTTAATTATAAGAGCCTTTTTCTTGAAGGAGCCAGGTGTGATATTGCAGAGTTTCTCAGCCAATCTTATGTAGACCTCGTAGGGCACAACCTGGTAGCCGGTGTGGATGAGTTTTTCAGTTTGTTCCTTAACCGCCTGAACAACCTCCGGTGGACAATGACCAGCGTTTACGGTACCTATGGCACCTGCAAAATCGATGTAAACATTACCGTCCACATCTTTTAGAAGGGCACCCTTCGCCTCCTCCACAAAAATACTATTATCCATACCCAAACTCTTAGGAATGTATTTCTCGTGAAGCTTCCACAATTCTCTGGATTTAGGACCCGGAATTTCTGTAACAATTTTCGGTCTGTCTAGTTGTTTCATCTTCTCACCAACTTACTTAATTTATAAGCTGTATTGTAAATTTTGTCTAATATTATAAGGAATATTAATAATATAAGAGATGATTATTTAATTTTTACCCACACTTTTATTTAGATATATCGACTTCTGGATTGGTGCACAAATTGTGGTGAATTAAAATGAGCGAAATGGATAGAAACTGGTTGCAAAGTCTTCCCCAAGAGAAATTAGTGAACCTTTTTTCTCTGCAAATTAAAAATATTTGGAGAGTTGATGGTCTCTACTTTTTAGGCATAGAGGAAAATTTTGGCACCGACGCCGCAACAGAAATAGATAGAAACTGCTGGAGCACTTTAGCGAAAATGGAAGCTAGAGACTTGAAACATCTTTTGGAACTGAAAAGTAATGATTTAGAGTCCTTTATGATTGCGTTGAGAGCCACGAGCTGGGCTCTGTACCAAGAGGCCAAGGAATGGGAAGTCAAATCCGATAAAGCAATATTCCGGATTACTAGTTGCCGTACCCAAAAGACCAGACTAAAGAAAGGTGTCGGAGAATTCCCCTGCAAAAAGGTTAGATACACCTATCTGAAAGAGTTCGCAAAAGCATTCAATCCCGAAATGGAAGTAAACTGCATTGTATGCCCCCCTGATAAGCACCCTGAAAATCTGTGGTGTGGGTGGGAATTTGTACTAAAGCCAAAGGCAAAATAGAAATAGAATATCCTCAAAATAATTGTTTTCCCAAAAATATTGGGTAAAATGTTCTTTTCACAAGAATTTATCTCTTTTTCGCCAATAATAACTGTGTAAAAACTAATCGGTCATAGCGATTCTTATAATTGAACCGCAAACACTACACTTTCCCACAACCACCCCCTCATCATAAAAGCTAGGTTGATCATCCCAGACCTCTATTCGATCACAGCTAGCTACAAAAAACTTCGCGCTATCACACTTACACCTACATTCCTCAATATACTGAAGCTTACTACCCTCCAGTAATGAGTATAGATACTCCTGCTTCTCTCCACAGACCGAACATTTAAGCCAAATCTTTCCATGGAAATCCACTGGCGAGTCTCCATTCCAGTGTTCAACAGTCACCTCAAAAGGCACCACTCCACATTTATCACAACCCGCCTCAACATATATGTGAACGTCATCCGGATAACTTTCCGCCCCCACTATTTCCCTAGCAAACTGTTCCAAATCTGGCAAATTCGATTTTGTCATAAATAACACCTTTTAAAATAATAGTGCATCAATTCATAAACAATCTCATTTCTCTTCAAACGTGTTAAGCAGGCAGCACACCAATACCAACAAGCGACCTATAGAGTCTTTGGAATGCAAGTATTATCTAAAGATATGATATATGAATCTTTCGCTACAACCTTGGTCATCAGGACGAATTAAAATTTGCCGTATAAACATGGATTTCAGAAAATTTCTAGCCATCCGTTGGCCTGGTTTGGAATATCAGTGTTCTTAATGAACTCCTAGAGCTGTTGGTCCTTATTTTCAAAATAAGCAGCATGGCTTATGTTTTTTTCTATGATTCAGAAATTTGGCGTACCCTATCGCTATCCAACAACGGGAAACATATAAGTTAAGCTTTTACTCCTATTTGAATAACACACGTGAATAATATTGTTTAGGAAAAGGTGTTGATAATGCGTATAGTAGTATTGGGTGGAGCTGGCACCATGGGATCCGCAGTAGTGGATGATCTAGTAAAGAGTGGCGTAGACGAAGTCGTGGTTGCAGATCTAAACATCACCGCAGCCCAGAAGGTTATTGAAAAGTATAAAAAGGCGGACACCGAGGTCGCCGCACAGTTCGTTGATGCTAATGTACACGAGAGTTTAGTTGAGGTTATCTCCGGTGCCGATGTGGTCTCAAGCAACATTGGACCCTTCTACGAGTACTGCGTAAAAGTGGTGGAGGCGGCCATAGAAGCAAAAGTCAACCTGGTAGACATCTGCGACGATTTTGACGCCGCGGAAGAAGCCTTCAAACACGACCCACAAGCCAAAAAGGCGGGAATAACCGCATGCATAGGCTGTGGAGCAAGCCCCGGACTCAGCAACATGACTGCCAAGTACGCCGCCACCAAAATGGATAGAGTGGACGACATCCTAATAGCCTGGGCCGTGAGCGTCCGCGACACCGGAGGCCCCGCAGCAAATTATCACATCCTACACTCCCTAAGTGGAAAAGTTCCCACATACCGCAACGGAAAAGTAAAATACATAGAGGCGGGCTCGGAAAAAGAAACTGTCAAGTTCCTAGACCCCATCGGAGAAGTGGAGGTCTACAGCTTCGGACACTCGGAACCCCTCACCCTGCCCCGATACATTCAAGGTGTAAGAAATGTAAGCATAAAGGGGGCCACTCTTCCAGTATGGCTCGATGAGGTTTTTAGAAGACTGAGCAGATCCGGATTTGCGAGCAAGCAACCGGTTAGCGTCAAGGGAGTATCAATAGTCCCACTAGATTTCGCTGTATCACTGACCTTCTCACAGTATGCCTATCCCCAAGAAATTAAAGACATGATAGAAAAAGAGGCCCCAATCGCCTCCGCGGAAAAACTCATAGTCACCGGGGAAAGAAAAGGAGAACCAGTGAAATATACCTATGATGGACTAGCCAGTTTCGCAACAACAACCGCTGCTGCTGCCTCAGTGGCCGCACAGATGATTGCAAGTGGAAAAACCACAAGTCAGGGAGTATTGCCGCCCGAAGGATGTCTAGACGCCAGAGAGTTTCTCAAAGAGATAATAAAAAGAAAAATAGAAATAATCGAAACCGAAGAAATAACCCGAAGCTTAACTAAGGAAAAAATTTAGGAAACCGAATTAAAAAGGAAAAGATTCCTACACGGACACCTACGCACTTATTATAGAAAAATTAGAAACCATAATTGAGGCTAAGTGTGAACAAATGGTCGAGGGTCACCGAGAGTACCTGTGGCCCAATATATGTTATTCTATGTTATTCGTCTCTGTGAGCTAAATTTAATCTACTTCTACCTTTTAAAAATAAAAAGTTGTTTTTTGGAGGTTTTAGTTTATTCCTAGGAATCGCTTTGGATTTTCGTCAAAGATTTTTTCAAGTATGCCATTCTTAAATGGGAGTTGTTTTAGTTCTTCTACTATTCTTTTTCTGGAGAGTAGTGGATAATCGGAGCCGAAAAGGGCTTTGTTTCTAAGAGGCCCATTAATATATGTTATTACAGGTTCTGGTATGTGTTTCGGAGCCCATCCTGCTAAATTAATATAAACATTAGGATTCCTCTGGCAAACAGCTATGGCCTCGTAGAACCACGGAAACCCAAAATGGGCAATTACTAGTTTTAAATTTGGGAAGTCCACCGCCACATCATCAACGTATAAGGGTTGGCAGTATTTTATGCGTGTTCCGGAGTGGAACTGGGTTCCGGTGTGGAGGAGCACTGGTATTTCTAGCTCCTGTGCTTTCTCATAAACCGGATACATTATTTTATCATTGGGATTAATTTCGAGAAGGTGAGGCAACAATTTGAGCCCTTTTAGATCTAATTCTTTAACCGCTCTTTCCAACTCTCTTACCGCTAAGACTCCCTTGCGTGGGTCGACTCCTGCGAATCCAATGAGTCTATCCGGGTATTGGTCCACTGCTTCTGCTACTAGCTCGTTTGATACCTTGTATCCCCAAACTGTTTCAGCGTCTATGGCAACTATGACTGCTTTATCAACTCTTGCCTCGTCCATATCCTTTATTTCATCTTCGAGCTTGGGTCCTGCGAAATCGGATCCGAAAATTGCCAAGTAGCCTGCTTTCATGTGTTCGGGCATGGCTTTGAAAGCTTCCTCATTCCAAAGCTGACTGTGAGTGTCAATAATCAATAAAATCACCTCAATATGCCGTTTTATTACAAGTTTTTATTACGGAAATCCCTTTTGGTTTTAATCTTTTTTGCCAAAAAAGCTGTCAAGTCGTAGATTTAGGGCTGTAACAACAAGGGTAAAGGATTCTAAACTTCACATTTTACCCAAAAACTTAAATTGAAATCAAATAATCTTCTGCTTATTCAGATCGGTTTCACCGCCTATGATTGTGATGTACTTGCTAAAAAGAACTATCACCATAAGATACGTTTTCTTAATTCTATTCATCTCGGTGTTCACCTCTATGCTGGGTATAGGGATAGTGGCACCTATATTGCCTATCTACGCGGAGCAGAGTCTGGGTGCTTCTGGAATTTGGATTGGTTTAATTTTTGCAGGTTTTGGACTCTCCAGAAGCATTATAAGCCCGTTCGTGGGTCGAGTATCCGACGTGAGAGGAAGAAAAAACTTTCTAATAATTGGGCTGATTGGCTACACTCTAACTGGTTTAGGCTACGTTATCGCCAACAGCGTGGTTCTTATAACCCTTATACGTTTTGCCAACGGCTTTACCTCCGCTATGGTTTTACCCGTTTCCCAAGCTTACATAGGGGATATAACCCCTAAAGGTAGAGAGGGAACCTACATGAGTACCTTCATGACCTCACTCATGGTTGGGTTTGGTGCCGGTCCTTTTATAGGCGGTTGGATGGCGGACACTTATGGTGCTTTTTCAGCCTTCTACGCCATGGCCGCATTTAGCGCCCTAGCGTTGGCGCTGGTCATTATTTTCCTTCCCCAACTTGAAGATGTGAGAAGTAATCCTCACTCGGAATTAGAAAAACAAAAAACAGTTCCAAGGATTAGAGGCAAGCCCTCACTGAGGAGAGCAATTAAGGACGACAACGTGAAAGGGATAATAATTTATAGAACATCGATCGGCCTCTCAAGAAATGCTCTAGTATCCTTCCTACCCATTTTTTTGACATCCAGTTTTGCTGCCTCAGCCACCCAGGTCGGAATTATTCTAGCGGTTTTTCTCCTAGTAGGAGCCGTTTTACAATCCCCCATGGGCATGATCGCAGACAGATTCGACAAGAAGAAACTGATCTTGATAGGTATGAGTTTTGGAGCTTCAATACTATTTACTATACCCTATATTCCTAATCTGGGGATAATACTTCTGGTCGCATTTCTTGCTCCGATTTTTTCAGTGACTGCTGACGCCCCAGCCCTAGCCCTCGGAACAGAAGTGGGTAGACGACACGGAATGGCCACAGTTCTTAGTCTGTATGATACCGCTATGGGAATAGGGATGGTAGGCGGCCCACTAATATCCGGTTTTTTCGTGGACAATTTCGGAATCAATAGTATGTTCTATCTCTGGGGCATTGTAGGCCTTACGGCCGTATTAGTTTGTTACATATATTTGAAAAGAGGGAAAGAGTACACTTACATTCTGGAACAGTCGACCACAGAAAAAGAATAATTGGTCAATAAAATAATGACAAGCTATTTTTGAGGCGTTAAAAAAAGAGAGAATATTGAATTTCAAGTTTTTCATTTTTAACGCTCTACTTCGAAAATTATTTTTAATCTGGTTCTATAGGCTACTATCTTATCGTTTTCGACTTTGCAGTCAAACTCCTCAATGGAAACCCTTGAGATATTTCGTATAGTTTTCGCCGCCTCATCCATCGCATTTTTCGCAGCATCTTCCCAAGACTTGTCGGATATCCCTACTATTTCAATTAATTTCCAGACGGGCATACTCTACACCTCAACCTCTAATCATATAT
>NZ_JBRAKS010000163.1:0-8694 GCF_052745115.1 Candidatus Jordarchaeum sp. | reverse complement strand
CACATAGCCATATATGGTATTATTTAGTATTAAATATTCCTACTGTTGTAAACCCCCTCTCAAATGGTATTTTTATTTCTTAATTGGTTAATTTTAACTCGTTAAAATTATGGGTTTCGCTAGCTCCAAAGCAACTGTCCATAGAATTGGCAATAACGTTTTATATAAGCGAAAAGTAACCAACTTTTAGATTAAACAATAAAAATCTTGAGAGGATGAGATTTGACCAAGAAGATTGTTGCACTGGGTGGAGACGGAATCGGGCCAGAGGTGGTTAATGCCGCGATTCAAGTATTGGAAGCTATGGGTTTATATATAGAGATACTCAAACCCTTGTGTGGAGAAGCAGCAATAAAAAAGTTTGGAACACCTTTTCCGAAGGAAGCCATGGATTTAACTAACGAGTCCGATGCAATACTTTTCGGCGCAACCGAACAAGCCAGTGTTTTTATTCTAGCTTATTTGAGGTGGTTCCTTGACACTTATGCAAACCTAAGACCCATTAAGTATTATGAGGGTGTTCCAACTCCGATAAAAGAGCCTGAAGGAATAAATTTTCTTATAGTTAGAGAGAATTCGGAGGGTATGTATCCTGGAAGGGAGGGAGACCTTTCGCTACTTGCAGAAAATCTTCCGGATTATAAAGACCGCTTAGGAAAATCCTTTGCCGATTACGGGACTGGAAAATTTGCTATCAGAATTTTCACTAATAAAGGGTGTGAAAGAATAACAAAGTTTGCTTGTGAAAAAGCAAGAGAGCGAAAAGCTAAGGGATTTCCAGGAAAAGTGGCCTGTGTCACTAAATCTAATGTGTTGAAAGAGAGCTGCGGACTGTTTCAAAAAACCTGCGAAGAGGTGATTAAGAACTATCCTGAACTAAAGTATGAACACTTCTATGTTGACGACATGGCTCGAAGAATTGTCAGATTCCCCAAGGACATGGATGTTATTGTCACTTCAAACATGTTTGGGGATATACTCTCAGACCTGGCCGCGGAACTAATGGGGGGACTGGGTATGGCCCCCAGCGCTTGCATAGGCGATAAGTATGCTTACTTCGAACCAGTACACGGTTCGGCTCCAGACATAGCAGGGAGAGGTATAGCTAATCCAACTGCTAGCATTCTTTCCTCAGTGATGATGCTTGATTATTTAGGAATGAAGGATAGAGCGGAGGAACTGGAAAACGCAGTAAAGGAGATCTACAAAGAGGGAAAAGTTTTAACACCAGATATGGGTGGTAATTCAAAAACCAGTGAATTTACACAAGCTATAATTAAGAAATTAAAATAAATTGAAGATATTCAGGGAGGTAATGTTATGGGTATGACTTTGGCGGAAAAGATTCTTGCAAGAGCCTCGGGCAGGGAGAATGTTAATCCGGGAGAATACGTAACCGCTGATATTGATTTGGCAATGGCCCATGAAGGATTTGCTGCAGTTTATCTGGGATTACTAGGTGCGGGAATCAACAGGGTGTGGAATCCGGATAAAATTGTGGTTCTGTTGGATCATGCGGTGCCTGCTCCGAATGTGAGATACGCCGGAGTGCACAAGATGGTTCGTGAAGCGGTAAAGAATCTGAGTATAAAAAATTTTTATGACGTGAAAGCGGGGGTCTGCCACCAGGTTCTTCAAGAAAAAGGTCATGTTCTTCCGGGTATGCTTATAGTTGGTACAGATTCTCATACTACCACCTATGGGGCGTTAACCGCGGCTGGAACCGGAATAGGCTTCACAGAGATGTCCTACGTATTCGCTACTGGAAAACTCTGGTTCCGAGTTCCAGAAACCGTCAAATTTGAAATCTCGGGAAAACTGCCACGCAACGTGATGTCTAAGGATGTAATCCTTAATCTCTTGGGCAAATACTCTGCCGAGGCCGCTCAGTACAAGTCTGTTGAATTCACAGGAAGCCTTTCTGAAGGGTTGAGCATCTCTAGTCGCATGACCATGAGTAACATGGCCTTGGAGATGGGAGCAAAATTCGCTTTCTTTGAAACGGATCAAAAAACGATTGACTATCTTAAAGATAAAACCAAGAAGCCTATTCAAAATCTAAAGGCAGACAAGGATGCTGAATACGAGAAAGTCTATAAAGAGAATGTCACGGAACTGGAGCCTCAGGTTGCGGCTCCTTACACAGTAGATAACGTGAAGCCTGTTACAGAATTCGAGGGCGTTCCGGTAAATCAGGCGCTTCTGGGGTCATGTACTAATGGTAGACTTGAGGACCTTCAGATTGCTGCTAAGATTCTTGAGGGAAAAAAGGTTCATCCTGATACTCGATTAATCGTAACCCCGGCTTCCACAGAAGTTTATAGAGAAGCAGTGAAAGAAGGAATCATTGAAACCATGGTTGATGCTGAGGGAATCATATGTAATCCCAGTTGTGGAGCTTGTTTCGGAGCTAACATGGGATTACTTGCTGCGGGTGAGGTTTGCATCGCCTCCATTAATAGAAACTTTAGGGGAAGAATGGGCGACCCCGAATCCAAAGTTTATCTAGCATCGCCAGCAACCGTGGCCGCTTCAGCAATTGAGGGTAAAATAACGGATCCAAGAAAATATTGAGGAGTTGAGAAAATAAAATGAATGTGATAAAGGGAAAGGTTTGGAAGTTTGGAGACAATATTGATACCGATGTAATTTCTCCATCCAAATACATGGAAGCTTCAATGGATGAACAAGTGAAGCATGTTATGGAGGCAATAAATCCAAAATTTCCAAGGGAAGTAAAGCCGGGAGACATCATAGTTGCTGGAAGAAATTTCGGCTGTGGTTCAAGCAGAGAAACGGCACCAGACCTGATAAAGAGACTGGGAGTAGCAGCAGTTGTTGCGGAGTCTTTTGCTCGAATATTCTTCAGAAACTCAGTAGCCATCGGTCTAGCCATACTGGAGTGCCCAAAAGTCTCTGAAGCATTCGAGGAAGGAGACACTTTAGAATTGGACCTAGAAAAAGCAAGGGTTGAAAACCTAAACAAAAATACCACATTAGAAGGAAAACCTCTATCCCCAGACATGCTCAGAGTCTTGGAGAAGGGGGGAATTACTTCACTCCTCAAAGAAATTGCTCAGGAACTACAAAAATAAACTATTAGATAAAATGTTTAATAGTGGGTTTCAGAAACTACTTAAAGATCTCTATTATTAGAATTATTATAACCGACTAGCTATGATATCAACTAGCTTTAAGACTATTAGGCTGCTATTCTCTTTATAAGTTTTTAGGGCGTCTATGAATCCACTCTCACACACGGGGCACGCCGTTACCAAGACTGAGGCACTTACCGATCGGGCCTCTTTATTCTTTCTTCTGCTGTTTTTTCGGCGAATTCAGGGAAAGCTGTTTTGATCCCCCTCTGCCTACACCGCAAAGTGTTCTGCCGATTTCTTGGCATTTCAACAAGGGTGGATATGTTGACTTGTCCTTTGGGGTTGTTGGTATGTTTTTTCCGTAATGCTTATTTCTTTTGGGCGTGTTCTTGTTTCTGAAGTTATGTGGTGTGTTTAGTTGATGAATTCTGATAGGGCTCTGGGTAGGCTTCGCATGGCTCTGGATGATCTCCGTCGATGTGTTAGGAGCTACGGGTTGGGGGATTATCCTGACTGTGTTTTCAGGTCTCAGCTATCCGTGGGTAACGCTTGTAAGGCTGTTCTCAGCATTCTCGGTATAGAGTTTGAGAGAACTCACTTTCCCTCGCACATAATTTCTGAGAATGTTCTGAGCGATGTCAACACTGTTAAGAGGCTTAACCTGAATCGGAGGCAAATCGAATTGCTGGTAACACTGGTTGCGTACGCGAGTCCTCTTGAGGAGCAGAGAGCAATGCCTAGGTACGGTTGGGAGACCGAGAATGAGATTCTTCCCCCATCAGAAATTTATCGCAAACAGTTGGCTGGGAGCCTTCTGGGTAACGCTTTAAGAGCTCTTGAGGCTGCATGCGGGTTTTTCGGAGCTCTTCCAACACTCCCCAAGGAGCTGGTTGAACTGGTCTCTAAGGTTGAGGAGGAGGTAGTTAGTGCTTCTAAAGAATTTGGAAAAGATTAAGCAGAATGAGTATACTCCTGTGATCGAAGAGTACTTGGGTAAGCTTCACCACTACTTCGGTGAAAGAATAATGGGTGTACTCATATTTGGCAGTGTTGCCCGAGGGGAAGCGAAACCACTAAAAAGGTATGAGAGCGACGTAGACCTAATGGTACTAATCAGGGGAATTCCCGAAAACATAAGCGAAAGACTAATGCTAAAGACAAAGCTGGTACTGGGGTTGGGACTGGGAAGCCGCGTTCAGGGATTTTGGATGCCTCCTGAAGAACTCCCCCGGCTCGTAGGAGCGAGAACAGGATACATTATGGACGCCCTCACCGAAGGAATAATCCTCTACGATCCAGAGAGAATAATAGAAGAATCGAAGAAAATACTGGAAAGAGACCTAAGAGAAAGGGGGGTGGAGAAAAAGAAGTACGGCTGGGTCTGGCCAATAAGGGCGGGGGAAATAACCAAGCTATAGTTTCATAAAGGATTGAAGAAATGAAAACAAATCTTACAGAAAATCTGTAAATACTAAATGATAATATTTAACTTTTAAATTATTTCACTTGTAGCTTAAAAAATTTACGAAGGACAGATATCAGCCAACTATGGAATTCCCCCAAAATAACCATATGAAAGGGGAAATTGATTTAGTAAGGAGTTATCATTTCTTTGAATTCAGATTTAGTAGTAATTATTGAAATTATTTTTTGGCTTTTTGGAGGAGACTTATAACCTCACTATCACTGGTTTGGCTAAAGTCGGAGTAAAACTGGCCCACCGCTTCAAATGGTTCGTATATAACTAATGAAATTACTTCATCAGCCTCTTCCTCAATCTTTTTCACTGTACTTGGGGGTCCCACCGGTACCGCTACCACAATTTTTTGGGGATTCTTTTTTCTTATCGAACGTATGGCCGCCCTCATGGTGACTCCGGTTGCTAATCCGTCATCCACCAGAATAACAACCCTCTTCTCTACTGAAATAGGTTCTCGGTCTCCGCGGTACGCTTTAGTTCTTCTCTCAATTTCCTTAATCTGCCTTTCAGCCTCTTCCTGAACGTATTCCTCTGAAAAAGACACATACTTTTTTATTTCTGGATCAATTATTATGGTTCCGTCCTGTGCTACGGCACCAATACCGAGTTCGGGGTTGTGAGGGGCAGGTATTTTACGCGGAACAACTATATCCAGAGGAACAGCTAATTCCTTAGCTACCTCATAACCCACAACCACACCTCCCCTAGGAATAGCTAGCACGACAGGGTTAGTTCCTTTATACTCTAACAGTTCTTTAGCCAATTTTTTACCTGCGTCAACCCGATCTCTAAACATGACCTTCACCAAACTCGAGTATTTCTAAAAAACTATCATAATAATAATCTTAAAAGAGGGTATATTTTTATTTCTTTTACCAAATTTTTCTATCAGACTCTGAATTTCTTTACGTTATTTTTATATTTCAAATTGAAGATAGTGTTTTTTGCTCTTAACTCTTAGGGGGTTGTATGTTTTGCCGAAAGATTTGGTATCGGAAATAGATGAGATTTTTAGACCGCGGTCTGTAGCTGTGGTTGGTGTAAGCGACAAGGTGAACAGGCTGGGAAATCTACTTCTATACAGCTTTGTGGACATCGGGTTTGAGGGAATGATTTATCCTATTAACCCCAAAGAAGAAACTGTTATGGGTTTTAAGAGCTATCCAAGTATCAGGGACATTGAGGACCCTGTTGATCTTGTAGTAGTTTCAGTACATCCCAAACATGTTCCCGAAATAGTTGACGAATGCGTCGCCAAAAGAGTTAAAGCTATTGTCATTTTCAGCGCAGGGTATAGGGAAAAGGATGAGAAGGGAAGGAGGAAGGAAATGGAACTCGTGGAGAAGGCTCGGGCGGGCGGTGTGCGGATTATTGGTCCGAATTGTATGGGGTTATACTGTCCCTCCTCCAAGATTTCTTTCTTTCCGGGAATGCCTAAGGAAATGGGTGAGGTTGCTTTCCTTTCTCAAAGCGGATCACTAACAAACATTATGGGTTTTTTTGCGGGTCTAAGGGGGGTACGCTTTAGTAAGATGATTAGCGTCGGGAACGCCAGTGACTTGGATGTAAATGACTTCTTAGAATACTTGGGAAGCGATCCTGAGACAAAGTTGATTATTTGCTACATTGAGGGGGTTGAGGATGGACGTAGATTTCTTAAATTAGCGAGGGAGATCTCGAAGAGGAAGCCTATTATTGTTTGGAAAGTTGGGGAAACCGAGGGGGGAGATCGAGCAGGGAGATCTCACACTGGATCGCTTTCCGGTTCGAGGGAAATTTGGGATGCGGTAATTAAGCAGACTGGCTTAATAAGGGTGGAAAATCATATTGAGCTCGTTGGATTTATAACCGCTTTTCAAAATCCTTATCTCCCAGGAGGAAATAGAGTGGTGGTTATGTCTGGTCCTGGTGGTCCTGCTGTGTCCACTGCTGACGCTTGTGAGAAGGCGGGACTCAAGCTGGTCAAGCTGTCAGAAGAGACTGAAAAGAAGCTGGCTGAGATTATACCGGAATTTGGAACCAGTGCGTCAAACCCTGTGGATCTCAGTCTTTCTTCATCATTTGATGTGGAAATGTATCCTAGGGCTACTGAGATATGTGGCTTGGATGAAAATGTGGATATGCTTGTTGAGGTAATTCCAGCTATGAATAGAGAGGTTATTGAGAGATTAATAGAAGTTCAGAAAAATGTCAGGAAACCTATTGCAGTTATAACGTCTCTAGAGTTTGCAATAGCAAGGTCGTCACTCAGTAAATTTTTTGGGGTAATAAGCCCAGAAGAATTGACTCAAATTCTTATGAAAATGTATCAGTCGGGAATTTCGGTACACTCATCAGAGCAGGAAGCGGCAAAGGCACTGGTTGCACTCTTAAACTATAAGAAATACTTGGAAAAAGCAGAGTAACAACACAAAAAAACATAGAAATGGCTGTCCAAATAATTTATTTTAGTTAATTTTATATCATTAACAAGTTAAATTGATTCTTACATCTAATCGCATGGAGGGTTTCCTTGTCAGAGAATTTGACTTCGCAAATAGACGCAATCTTCAATCCAAGATCTATCGCGATAACCGGTGCCAGTGACAAGAAGGCTAGACTAGGAAACATGCTTCTCTACAACTTCATTGATATCGGCTATGAGGGAAAACTCTACCCAATTAATCCTGATGAGGAAACGGTGAGGGGCTTGAAGAGTTATCCCAGCCTCAAAGACATCGAAGGACCAGTAGACCTTCTGGTGGTTTCATTGCATCCAGATAAAGTGCCCCAGGTGATCGAGGAAGCCGTTGAAAAAGATGTTAAGGGAGCCATAATCTTCACCTCGGGTTACCGAGAGCAAGGGGAGGAGGGAAGAAAAAAGGAGCAAGAGCTAGTTAACATTGCGAGAAAAGGCAACCTGAGAATAATTGGTCCTAATTGTATGGGAATTTACTGTCCTTCCACGAAGCTGTCTTTCATTCCGGGTTTGTCCAAAGAGAGTGGTCCAGTTGCATTTGTTTCCCAATCAGGTTCTTTGGCCATGTATATGGCGTTTGCGGGAAAGGTCCGCGGAGTAGCATATAGTAAAGTAATTAGTCTAGGAAATGCTTGTGATTTAGATACTAACGATTTCTTGGAGTATCTGGGAAGCGATCCCCAAACCGGAATCATTGCATGTTATTTAGAGGGCGTGGAGGATGGAGGGAGGTTTCTCAGATTAGCAAAGCAAATCTCAAAGAAAAAACCAATTATTGTGTGGAAGGTGGGGAGGACAACGGGGGGTGCCAAAGCTGCGGGTTCGCACACCGGCTCAATTTGTGGGAGTAAAGAAATATGGGATGCGGTTTTCAAGCAAGCAGGATTAATAAGAGTGGAAAATGTGTATGAAATGCTTGGATGTATTACCGCTTTAATTAATCCCTATTTACCTAGAGGCAATAGGGTGGCTATTGTATCTGCTCCGGGGGGTCCATCCGTTTCTGCTGCGGATGTGTGTGAACAGGAAGGACTTAAACTAGCTGAGCTAACTGAAACTACTAAAAACAAACTTTCAGAAATAATTCCCAATTTGGGAACTAGCACCTCAAATCCAATTGACTTGGGGTTTACCGTGGCTTCGGATAACACGCTTTACTCGCGTAGTACAGATATTGTTGGTCAAGATGAGAATGTTGATATGGTACTGGTCTTCGACTTTAGAATGGATAAGGAACTTACAGAGGCATTAATTAAATCCAATGAGAAAATAAGAAAGCCCATTGCAGTTGTAACTAACATTGAACAAATGCGAGAGAGAGAAATTGGGGGGCATTTTAAATCTCTGGACCCAGAAGAAATGCCTAGGATGCTAAAAAGACTCTACGAATCAGGAATTTCAATTCACTTAACTGAGCAATACGCAGCAAAAACCTTACTATCCTTATTAAAATACAGAGAATTCCTCGAAAAAAGAGACTGGGAAGTGTAGATTTAGGCTAATTAGGGTTCTACTCTATGTAGAAATTCATAGAATTACATAGAGTTGGGGCTTCACAGTATCATGCGGCGGCCTCGCGAGTTCATCAGCCGCCCTCCACTTATACAGTATCCCCGCTTTATTAACTGTTTTTCTATTCTGTTAATTGTCAGTTTATA
>NZ_JBRAKS010000162.1:0-8775 GCF_052745115.1 Candidatus Jordarchaeum sp. | reverse complement strand
GACATCCTACCAATTAACAGCAAGGGGTGACAAATGTCCCTAACTTCTACAATTAGGATAATGGATGGTAAATCAAAAATGAAAATACTTCAAATTACATACATTTATCCCCCAGAATCAAACATCACAGATGGCATTACTTATGTAGCGTATAATATTTCTAAAGAACTTTCTAGAAGAGGACACGAAGTTACAGTATATACTTCTAACATTTTAAATTTATACGATAATAGAATTAGAAGTAATATTCATAATACGATAATAGACGACGTTAATGTACACTATTTTCGCAGTCTAGTAGGTCATAAAACATTTTTTGTAACACCCACAATGATAAATTCACTTAAAAAAAACATAAACAAATTTGATATCATACATTTACATGACGCTAGAGGTTTTCAAGGTATTATTACATATCTATTTGCGAAAGCCAAAAAAATCCCTTATGTGTTCCAATCTCACGGAGCATTTTTCCACCCATTACCAATACTTAATATTGACAAAATAGCTAGACTTACTTTAGATAAAATTGCGAGTGAAAGAATCGTAAAGAATGCATCAAAAATTATAGCGTTATCACAGATGGAATCAAAAAGATTCCAGAGATGGGGTATTCCAAAGGATAAAATATTCATCTCCCCAAATGCCATAGATCTTTCAATGTATGAAAAATTACCATCTAAAGGAAGTTTCAGAAAAAATTACAAAATAAATAATGATGAAAAAATAATACTCTATCTCGGAAGAATAAACAAGTTCAAAGGAATAGAATTACTCATAGAATCATTCGCCATTTTAGCGAAAAAACTCAATAATGTAAAACTAGTACTAGCAGGACCAGATGATGGCTTTCTTAATGAAGCCTTATTATTGACCAAACGCCTTAAACTCGAATCTAAAGTTTTATTCACTGGATATGTAAGTGAGGAAAATAAACTTGAAGCCTTCATAGATGCAGACGTTTTCGTTACCCCGTTATTTTATGGATTTCCTATAACTTTTTTGGAAGCATGTATTGCTGGTGTACCCATAGTTACAACAAAGCTTGGTGATATTCTGAGTTGGATAAATGACAGAGTAGGATTTGCCTGCTCTCCAACTCCTGCGGATTTGTCTAAAGCAATATATAAAATCCTATCAAGTTACGAAACACATGAAAAATTTTCTAGAAATTGCAAGGATATCGTTCATAAAGAGTTCTCAATAGAGAAAGTTGTCTCCAAATTAGAGGATTTGTATCAAAGTATTACACATTAATAATATATACTTTAAAAGAAAAGCGGTTAGTGCCAGATGGTGTAAGCTAAATTTGAAAAAATTAATTAAAAAAGCGCAACAGTTCTGGCATTGAATACAACAAGACCCAATTGAGAAAGATAATGTCCGATGTTGCTTCAAGAAACTTCAAGATTAAAATCCACGGTCATTTATTGCAGAACCCGAGATTAGAATATTTTTATTTATTATTAAAAGAATGTAATAAGAGGCGAATCAAGCCAGAGAATCTAAAATTTGCGTATTCGCTGGAGCCTTGGAAAAAACTTTACACGTAAGAATATCGCAGTTGGCTAAACGCCTCGAAGACTGTAGTTAGGTGTCCCGTAATACTTATATAAAAAAAAGGAACCACTTAGTCTGGGCGATTTCATGAAGAACGATTTGCATGTAGCAGTTGTGGGTTGCGGTCATATCTCCGATACACATGTAGAGGCTTGGAAAAGAGTGGGCGCTAAGATAGTAGCTGTTTGCGATAAGAACATTTCTGTTGCTGAATCTAAAAGTAAAAAATGGGGGGTTTCGAAATATTATGGAAATGTTTCTCAAATGATCGAGGAAGAGAATCTAGATGTTGTATCTGTTTGTACACCTGCTCATATTCGCTCTGAAGTAGTTATTCCTTTTATACAGAATGGAATAAATGTGGTTATTGAAAAACCTCTGGCATTATCTGTTGCTGAAGCCGAGAAGATGGTAGATATTCAGCAGAAACATAGGGTAAAACTTACTGTTGTACACAATTGGCTTTTTTCACATGTAATGAAGAAGACGTTAAATATTCTGAAGAAAAAAGAAATTGGTGATGTATTAGGAGCTGAAATAGAAGCGCTTAATACTCCAAAAGATGACATGACTTCTAATCCGTCTAATTGGTGCCACTCTTTAATAGGTGGACGTTTTGCAGAGATGTTGCCTCACCCCTTATACTTGCTTCAAGCAATTTTAGGAGAAGGGGAACTAAAAATCAGATCTATCTTGGGTTCAAAGTTGGGCAATTATGATTGGATGCCGATAGACGAGTTGCGCGTCTTGTTAGAGGATTCAAAGGGAAGAACAGCCTCAATTTATGCCACATTTAACACTGTTCGAACCGAAACAACAATAAAAGTATATGGTGCTAAAGGCATTCTTGACGTAAACCTGTCTAGTCATATTTTAATCAAAAAGCGATATCGCGAGATAAAAATAGGTCAAGTAATGAAGGACAACTTGAAGTTTTTAAGCGACTTTGTTAATTCAAGTTTTTCAATTGCTTCTACCATCCTAACAAGGCGATATCAAAGTATGCACACCACATTCATTAAGGAATTTGTCCATAGTATAGCAAACAATACAGAGCCCCCAGTTACACCAAAGGAAGCACTACAAGTTACCAAAACATGGGAAGAACTATGTTCAAAACTCCACTCATATTATCCTCTGAAAAATAATTCAGTTTCTTAAAACATCTCCCTTCACTTTCGTGGCGGAAGCTGAATTTTTATTAAATCTTTCATTGGACGGTTCTTTTGAATCTGCATCACCTATTAAAGCGAGGTGGACCCCTTTTCAAGCGAACGGGATACTTAACCCCGAGACCGAAAAGAGCACATCAGTTCCTATTTTTTCAGTTTCTATCGAAGAGATGATCAACCTTCTTTGGTCTATGGGATGTATCGTGCAAGCTGAGGAAATTCACGGGATGTGAAATCGGAAGCTGAACCGTGCTCAACCCTGAGAGTTTCATATTATGACGATAAAATAACTATTACAATGATTTCTAAAAATGATTTTTAGGTTTCCATTCAACATAACAATACATATGCTTACCTGAACGACTGGGCGGAATATGATCAACTAAATCAAGATCCAGCTGAATGCTACTATGGAACAATCGGGTTAAGCCAGTCGCAACCTGCTGCCGAAATTCAGTGGCGGTTTCTTTAGAAATATTATGCCAAGTTTCAATTTTTAATAAAAACTGGGTAGGCCCTTGTTGTACGAGTTGAAACTTTTTGAGCCATTTGCGTTCCGTAAGTACGCCGATCAGATGAATTACAGCGCTAGGATCAATTTTTGAGCCATCTGGCGCGATTAGATGTTCAGCCGTCCGTCCAATCAATTTGGCTAATACAGGTCCTTTCCAATTAAGTATCTCTGGGTTTCCCAACGTAGCGACATCCCCCATTTGCATCCGAATCAGACCCATAGAATGGTTATTAAGTGTCGTGACATAAACCTGCCCATTTTCACCGGGTTCGCATTGATTAAAATCATCATCTAACACCTCCAAATGATTGTGCCATTGCAGCGCAACCAATCCCATATGTTTTGGGGTCTCCACCGCCATTAACCCAACGTCTCGACTACCGTAGGTATCATAGACCTCATCAGCAAGCGTATGCTTGATTCGTTCCCGCAATTCAGGGTACAATGTGCCTCCTCCCGTAATGACTCGTTTGAGTCGGCGGATCGAAATGCCTTTTCGCTTGATAAAATTAGTCAACGTATCAATGGCACTAACAAAACAGATGGCGTTTTCGACATCATGCCTAGTATTAATAAGATTAATATAAGAACGCATTATCTCAGCGCTCATTGAGAAAGCTGGCATAATAATTAAGCCGCGAAGTCTGTTACTAATCCGTTTAGTAAAACTTTTCTTGATGTCGAAAAGTTCATTATTTGAACCCCAAAGATATATAGTGGGTAGTCCTGGTTTAAAACCCATTTGATAATAGCTCCAATCAACCATTGCCCGATTAATTAAATCGAAGCGGCTATCCTGCCAGACGGAAGTTGGAATTCCCGTGGAACCACCACTAAAAATTTGGTGTTGTTTGAAAATGTAAGGAAATCCAGATTTTCTACCATGTTGCTGCTGTCGAATGCGCAGATCATCATTATACTTATGCAATTCTTCTTTTCGGATGGGAGGTAATAGAGCTAGGATGTCCTTGGCTTCATTAACCGTGAAGTTGCGTGCCTGCTTGGGCCAACGTTTTTTCCAATAGGGACAATACTTTTGGCAATAGCGGAGATAACGATAGAGTTTTGCATTAATAAAACGCTCAGCCTCCTCTCGACTGCTCTTAATAAACCAATGTACTTCAGACATTGCTTGTTGGTAATCACGAAAACAATAATTTATTTTATCATAAAGAAAGGTTCGTAGTTTTTTGGTAATTACAATCATTTTGTTCACCAATCATACATTATTCTGAAACTCAAACCAATCGTGCTTGCAAGAGATTCGGTAGGACTTAAGGAATAAGTTTTTACTTGTGAACTTTACTTATACCAACCCCGCATTAATTCTAATGTATTAATTTCCGTTACTAACTGTTCCATTAAAATCGGGTTCTATGAGCCGTTCTATTTCTTAACTTATAATTCCTGTTTAAAAAATTTTGCTGTCATTATGGTTAATCCTACCGCGGCTTGATTGATAAAGATGGCCGCGTTTTTGTTGGCTTGACTGGGCAATAACCATCGATCCCGATGAACAGTATGATGAAATTTTTTTAATTAATTTATTCATTTTTAGATCAGAACCTATCTTATAAAGTACTTGTGAATTAATACCAAGAAAACGTAAAAATTTAGAAACCCCTAGTAGAATAGAACCTGTTCCACATATACTAATGATTTTAAAAAAGGTTGTATCTATCATTTTTAACAACTTCTTAATTGTAAAGAATTTGTCGATTGGCTGTCTATACACCAAATTGTATCTCTTAGTGATCTCTGAAATTAACCTAAGTACTAACAAGGGAAATGATAAGTAGTTGGGAGTAGAAACTATTAAAAATCCTTCTTTACTAATAACTCTTCTCATTTCTTTTAAGGCATTCAGCGGATTAATTAAATGTTCTAAAACTTCGCAAGAAACTACTAGATCAAAAACTTCTGATTTGAAAGGTAAATGGTGTGCATCAGCTAAAATAACTTGAGCAACTCCACTCGCTAATTTTCTCTTCTTTTTTTGAAAGTTAATAAAATTTTTTAAACCGCTTATGGAAAAATCTAAACCAACTAAATCTAGTTGGTTTATTTTTGAATAATTAACCATAGCTTCTAAAAAGTCACCCCGACCACATCCAACTTCTAAAAAAGCACGGATTTTTGAAAAAGAGCTTATTTTTTGAAACCAGTTAAAGGCTTCCCTGTACCACGCGGGTAATTCCTTTCTCCTAGTATCAAAAACGGCGTTATAGTGTTCACGACTTCTTTTGATTTCGTGGAACTTTTTATTACGATCAAGTTTATTCATATTCATTCTTCCTAAATAACCTGCAAACTTTTTCTTGTATGGCGTGACTAGCGTTACAATCTACGACACCCAGTTGCAACCATAAATTGTACCATCATTACCGTTTCCCGAAGAATCATGAGCAGTGCTTCCTGATAGTTCATCTAACTTAAGCCACAGAACGAGATTTTCCATCTTTATAGGGTTATTCGGATTATTGTAGTTGTTTTGAATTTCACTCTCTGTTAGGGTGCAGTTGTAGATGCGAACCATGCCGATTACGCCTTGAAAATAGGAAGTTGCACGTCCAATCCATTTATCCGCATTGTTGGTTTTAATAGTCGTGAAACCTAAATTAGTTTCTTCTTTTATTAACTCGCCGTTGACGTAGTACCGATGTGAACCACCGTTTCCCACAGAAATAATGCCAACAACGTGATACCAGACGTGAGGGTCTAAAACATATTCAGTAAGTTGTTTTATAGCCACTCCCCTCCCACTCGTTAGAAAGACATAAACACCACTTACCAGCTCCGTCACTATGTGTAACAAAGATGTAATTTCTGTAAGGACTTGGTTGTCCTATAAAAGTACGGATATCCCACTTTTTCGGAGATGTAATTTTAATCCATGCTTCAAGTGTTACGTGGTCAGAAATGGATAAGGAAGAACTGTTACCTACATCTACATAGTTATCTAAGCCGTTAAAGTTCAGCCCTCTATGTTCCGGAACCTGAGTTAGATCCACTTTGTATACAGTAGTTGAACCTAAACGGAACACGATTTTTAGAAAGGGATATGTATCAAAGATTTGCACATACCACTCTGCACTGAAGGGCTTTCCGACAACTCGACCAGTGCCTCCAAGTTCGGGGGCGTCATACCAACCCCAAAAGGATGGAAGGAATACATAATGGACATCGTATTTTTTGAGAAGTTGATAAACTGTATATTCTTCGTGAGGTTTTTCCCATACCGTTTTTAATTCTTTGGCTCTGTCTATCCCGAGCGGGTCTAATTGCCGATTATACGTTATATTTTTAATAGATAATGATGGTATCCAATAGCTTGTCCATGATAAGTCATTTAATATCAATTCATTAGGAGGTATATTGTAATTAATCCATAAGAGAGCTATGAAATCATTTGGGAAAGTACTTGTGCTAGTATACCAACTGTAGCGTTGAGCATTAGCGTAAGAAAACTCTTGAACTATACTTGCACTAAATTGAGGTATTAAAATTATGAAAGAAATGAGGATAACAATAAGAACTGAGTTTATGGGGGAGTGAAGATATTTTTTTAATCGTTTCATCCTGAAAATCTCAGTAATCCCGAGGGATAATATGAGCCAAGAAATAACACATGGAATTGTTATTGCCCTACTAGGCTCAATTATAAATAGAATAGTAGGTGCTGCTGGGCTTAGTGTGAAGATTGCCCAACAAAATATTATAATATAAATCAAATTTATGAATAAATACTTTTTTTTATAAATTAATATCAAAGATATAAATAATGCAATACACATGACATAACCTGTTATATGGTCAAAAAGAAAAGCTTCCCCCCCGAACTTAACAAGCCCATAAATATATGTAAAATTGGGTTGATATAAACCAGAAGCCATTCTTTCGGGAGTATAAACCCAAGCTCTTGGAAGCGTCAAGAATGTTAATCCACCAACCAAAAGAAACGGAGTTATGGTCGAAATTGGTTTTTTTTGGAGAAAAATCACAAATTCATTTCGGTGTCTAAGAACTACGAAAGTAATCATTATAGCTACGAAAATGCTGAAAGAGGGATAAACTAATAATAATGCCAGTAATGAGAAAAAAAGGGTCGCTATAGAACCTATATGATACCGCTGTTTTAATTTTTCAAGCGGTCTATATTCTGTCAAACCAAGTATGCAAATCGAGAAAATAACTATCATAAAAGCTGTAAGATTGGGATAGGGACCATTGTAGAAAAATCCAACAATCCATTTTTCTAGGTGACCTGATGGATGAATCATGAATACAGAAAAATAAACCAAAAGTGATAAGGGAATTGATTTCGTTAGCATATAAGTTAAACTGTACATCAGCAAAGGGATCAGAATAATAGTCAATCCGCCTAACAGAAAAACTGCTTCACCGGGAAAAAGGTGAAACCAAGAAGCAATGTTTGCCGCAACCACATGAAAACCTATAGGGTAATGTAATGGATTAGAGGCTAGTGGTTCTAAGGTGGTTATAATTTTTCCATTGTATAATAACAACGAGGTAAAGGGACCATGACCACTAAGGATATCACCAACTGGAGGCCATCCCATTTGACTTATAACAAGTGAAAAATGGAAAAAAGTGAGTATAATCAAAAATAAGGGAACCAACCCCTTCAATAAGAATGACCAATTTATATTATTAATCCCACGAAATGTTGAGACGGCAACTATGTTCTTTATCCTATTAAGTGTAGGAGTAGCATCTCCTGATTTTACAAGAATAAACAGTGCAGAGGCGGTTAATATCAAAAAGAATACAAGTGAAGGGATACCAACTGTGAATGCACCAATAATGTTTAGAAATAGTAAGCTGACCACGAAACCAGTGGCTCCGTAGATTGGTATGTTGATAGCTGTATTTGACATCAAAAATTTATCAATTTTTAGTATTTTGAATGCAAATCGTCCAAGTATTATATAAAGGATTAATACAATAGAAATAATTGCAACTACCCGGGGTAAATCGAAAAGGGGTAGTAACCAACTAATATATTCAACCATTTCTATTCAGCACCTTAGAATTATGGATTAAGGAAAACACCCGTTTTTAATTTTTCCATATGCCCAGTTGCAAAATTAACTATTCTCTTTCGCTCATAAATAAGATTTTTGTGACTTGCGATGTTTTCTCTCTTCCCGCTGGACAGGTTGTCAAGAACGGCGACTTCATAATTTTGGGCGAGTCTTCGCACCAAATGGCTGCCTACAAACTCGCAGCCGCCGGTCACTAATGCCTTAATCCTCAAGGAACATTCCTTTCCATGCACTTTAGAAGCTAGTTTGCGTAGATTGCAGTGCGGGTATCGAAAATTATTTAATTTAGACTGATACTTGAATTGTATGTTTCAAGAGTTGAATAAGATGACCATAGGAGCTTTTTGGCTGAGAGGCAAGTATTTTTTGTTGTCTTTTTTGGTTCCTTTGCTGGTTAGGGCGGTTCCGGACGATAGATTCGCAAAATCTGCCTTTTTTTGGGGCTTTTTCCTGTGTTTTCAAA
>NZ_JBRAKS010000161.1:0-8788 GCF_052745115.1 Candidatus Jordarchaeum sp. | reverse complement strand
TGATACAACCCTTGCAAAAACCGTTCTCCAGCTACGGAGATTGAAAGTTTTTTATGGATTGTTTTCTTAAAGTACAGAGGGTTTTTAGAAAATAAGTTTTAAAAAATTTAAGAATTTTTCATTCGGATAGGGAGCGGAGAATCTCATCAATATCTGACTCTAAGGGTCCGTGTTTCTTAAACAACTCGTGAATTTCGGGAATGAATTCTCTAAAGATTCTAATATTACCGTTCCATTTTTCGAAGATGTGTCCATACTTTTTATTGAAGGCTTGTTCTATTTCTTTTCCAAAGTTTTTGGCTTCTTCCTCGGTGTCACCGGCAACCACCACTATTACATTTTTAGAAAAGGCGAAGACCAGTTTCATTTCGCCGATTATTATGTTGATAGTGGTGAGTTCTCCGACATTTTGTTTTGCCATCTGAGAGACTGCTGAGAAAAGCCCCCCCAAAAGTAGTGGGTCACTCTCGGCCAGTTTCAGCTTTTCGAAGGCCACGTTTAGAAGTGCTTCACCAGTGGTTTTGAGAATCCAGACTGCATAAATCATGCCCAATTTCCTCAATATAAATTATCAGAAATGGTTTAACAAATTTTTTGCTCGGATATTTTTTAAGCCCTTTATAAGTGATTGGACACGCCCACCTTATATTCGGTAAGTATTTATGTATTAATTAAATATTTTTTAAACTTTTTGTAAGCGTTATTTTCTAATTAAAAACTGAAAATAATTTATTTTTTTAAAAAATTGGAAAAATAATTAAATATTTCTATTTTTGACATCCAAAGTATAATCTGATTAAAATGTCTAAAAGGATTTAACGGGATGCGCTGAGAAGGGTGGTAATAAAATTAGTTTGGGGGGAGAAGAGAGGTGTGGAGAAAAAACTATTATTTCTCTCAGCGCATCCTTCACGCACAACGAAAAGAAGGAACGTATAAAGATATTGTGGTAAAACTATCCGCTATATATGCATAAGTATAAATTTATTATGAAAAATATAAATTATTCATAGTTTTTGATTTCATTTCGTTGTAATTGTAATAAAAATTGAGAATTAAAAGGCATTAATTTTTCCAAAGCATCTGATTGCTCAAGTACTTTTTCGTTTTTAGAAAAAGGTATCTTATGAGATAATTTAATTGAAGTGCATTAAACGTAAACATAATAAGAGTTCAATTTCTTAGTTTACATATAGTAAAAAGTGGATTATCAATCGGAAGTGTAATTTCTCCGAGGTGAAAAATCAGTATAAAGAATTTTTAAATATATATTAAAAAATCTTTTTTCCCTAATGGTTATCAACGTTAAATTTTAGAAATACTAAAAAAAGTTATCGCATAATTTTTGGAGGATATGCTATTGAGCGAGGCACAATTACTGGAAAACGCCGAAAAAGCAGAAAAAGCATCCGATTACGCACTTGCTAGTGAACTATACTTAGAGGCAGGTAACGCTTTCCAAAATGTGGGAAATTATACTAAAGCCCGTGAATGTTATTTGAAAGCGGCAATAAACGGAGCAGAGGGGGTAGCAACCAAAGGCAAGACAGATAAACCGGCACTCTGCTATTTCAACACCGGCATGGCTTTCAATAAGCTTGACCGACCAGAAAAGGCCGTAGGTTGTCTTGAGAGTGCGGTGAGAGAGGCGAAGAATGAGTCCTGGTTGGGAACAGCTTATTTCCAGTTGGGTGTTGCTTACGATCTTCTCGGAGAGAGAGAAAAGTCGGTAGATAGACATGAGAAAGCGGTACCTTATTTCCTGAAAGCCGATAACCCAAAAATGGTAGGGGTATCCTACCTGAGTATTGCGATGAGATATTTTCTACTAAAAAAGTATAAGGCGGCAATAAAAACCTGTGAGAAAGCGATCCCCTATCTTGGGAAGACTCAGGCCGATAATTATGTTGGAGACTGCTACTACTATATGGGGTACTCTAACCAAAAGTTAAACAAGAACATTACAGCAATCGACTGGTTAAAGAGGGCGATTAATTATTATGAGAAAGCTGAACGCCAGGATAGAATTGCTGCATGCTATGCCCAGATAGGTTACTGCTACGGAGAATTGGAAGATTACACCAAAATGCTTGAGTTTTCAAAAAAAGCAATCGAAATCTTAGAACAGAAAGGCGACCCCATAACTCTAGCAAGTACCTATTTAAACATCGCCCGAGCTCAAATAAAACTGGGGGACAAAAACAGTGCAGCAGAGAATCTGAAGAAAGCGATACCGATTCTAGAAAGTCTAAAAAACCGAGAGAGTCTAGTATATTCGTATATTCAACTGGTAAATATTTATGATGAGTTGGGAATGTATCAGGAAATGTTGGAACAACTCGAGAAGAGTATTCCAGTAATGGAAGGTGAATCAACCCAAACACTGGGTAACTGGCACTATAAAATGGGTAGAGCCTATAATGAACTGAAAATTCATGATCAAGCTCTCGAGGCCTATATCAGAGCACTTGAAACCTACACCGAGGTCGGAGACGAAGAAAGCATGGGAAACGCTCAGATGAACATTGGAGGCCAACTGGTACATTTAAGGAGGCAAAAAGAAGCAATAATGCACCTGGACGAAGCTATAAAGCACTTCCAAAAAATTGGGGATAACGAGAAAATCGGGCGCTGCTATTATAATATTTCACTAGCCTACATAAGAATGGAAAAGTATAAAGAATCTCTGAAACCCGCAGAAGAAACAATAAAGTACGCCAAGAAAGCCAACGACAATGAGATCATGGCTGCAACACTATATAACATTGGAAATGTTTACATCAAGCTCAATGATTCAAAGAAAGCGATCGACTATATGGAAAAAGCAGCAAAACTTTACCAACAACTCGGAAACCGAGAACTAGCAATGAAATGTGCGGAAAAAATAAAGAGAATAAGACTAGGAGTCTGGTTACCAGACCTACCATAGGAAAAAATGAAACAAGCTTTTAATTTTAATTTTAATTTCCGCCTCCTGCTGGGGGGAAAATGGCCACTGTGTCATCTTTATCAAGTTTGGTTTTTAATCCTTTTTTAAAATCTATATCATGGCCGTTGTGTAGAATTTTGTAGAATTTTTTTATTTTTCCATTATCGAAAACCGCTTCTCTGAACGGCTCACCATACATTTCGATCAGTTTACTTAATAGCTGCTCGACGTTTTCGGCTTCTAGCTCTACCTCCCTAACTTTTGTTATGTTTCTTAAATTAGCAAAAAATTTTACTTTCAAAACTCATTTCACCATAGGAAATCTTATAATATAAATAAATGGAAGGTAGTAATCTATTAACAGTAAAAAATAAGGATTAGAATTATTTAAATTCAACGAAGTCTCAATCACTAATATTTCAGAAATATAACTCCTGGAATTGTTTAAAAAATGTAAAGAACATTTACTATAATTAAAATGCAATAAGATTTTTAGGTGAGAATATGATTGAGGAACTGGTTAGAAAACATGAGGAGTGGCGTTCAAACTGTATCAATTTAATACCCTCTGAAAATGCAATGAGCCCTAAGGCCCATACCGCACTTAACTCGGATCTGGGACACAGATACACCTCCCCCGATAAATTTTACACAGGAACCAAATACATAGACCAAATAATTGAAGAGGGAGAAAGGCTTGCAAAAGAAGTCTTCCGGTGCAAGTTTGCGGATCTACGACCCCTTTCAGGCCACGTGGCTGATTTAGCCCTGCTAATGGCTTTTAGAGGCAAGAGCATGGCCTGTGTGAATGATTTAGAGGGAGGATACCCAGGCATTTCCAAAGATAACGCTCCTAGTGTTTTGGGAATTAAGGTTCACTATTTACCATATAATCAGGAAGAAGCCAATATTGATCTTGAGGGAAGCATCGAACTGATAGAGGAAAAAAAACCTGAGCTGATTATTCTGGGTGCAAGTTTTATACCAATGCCCTACCCGGTGAGAGAAATAAGTGAAGCCGCTCATAAGGTTGGTGCGGTGGTTGCTTATGATGCTTCACATGTAATGGGTTTGATTGCGGGGAAAAGGTTTCAGCAGCCATTAGCTGAAGGGGCAGACATTATGATGGGGAGCACCCACAAAACTCTTCCAGGTCCTCAGGGGGGAATAATTCTGGGAAACAGTTTTCAAGAGATAAGAGAGCATCTTTTGTTTAAAACCATTGATAATGCCCATTTCCATAGGATAGCTGCTTTGGCAGTCACCCTAGAGGAGATGAAGGAGTTCGGAGAAGCCTACGCGGATCAGATAGTGAAAAATTCTAAAAAGTTGGCTAGTCTAATGGATGAAGGGGGGATCCCGCTTAAGTGTAAGAATAAAGGCTTTACGGAGTCTCATCAGATCCTTGTTAACACCTATGAGTTTCAGATTACCTATGGCAAGCCCTGGGTGGATATAGTGAACTATCTTGAGGAGGCAAATGTCATTATGGATAGGGCGGGTAGAATAGGGACCTGTGAAGTTACCCGAATGGGTATGAAAGAGAAAGAGATGGAAAAGATTTGCGAACTAATCATTAAGGCAGTTAAAGGAGAAGAAAAAGGGAAAATAAAGAAGGAGGCCGTGGAACTAAAGTCCAAGTTTAAAAAAGTCCGATACTGTTTTGAAAACTGAAAGATTTTCCATACTTCTCTCTAAATTAAATCTATTTCGTTTTTCAGTTGAATTCACTTACTTTTTTCATTTTGAGTTTTCACACTGGAATTTTTCACTCGAATTTTTTGAGTTTGGATATACCAATGCGTATCGCAAGATAGGCAGCAACAATTCCTAGTGTTGCTGATGCAACTATTCCCAAGATTACAGGCATTGGATTTGAGTAAATGCCGTATTGCGCCAAACTTGTTATAACTAAGGGGATCTGAATTAACCAAGTTGCTGGTTGAGTGGGTATGCTAAACACCACGCTCAGGGCGGGAATAAAGGAAATTAAATTTAGTATCCAAGGAAATACAGCGAATAATAGCATTATTCCTTGTATTATAAAGGCGGTCACAAAGAATATTAGAAAGTTTATCAGATGGCCGCTACTTTGTTCTTTAAACACGGGACGGGCGCAGTATATTCCTAGGGCGATGGCAGAACTTATGGTCGTGAAGAAAAGCATCACTGGTATCAGTACCAATATTCCAGTACTACTTGATCCGATAGCAAATTGGAAGAACACTGCAATAATTACACTTAGTGGCAGACCAACGATGAGCATCTCTAAAAATTTTGAGTAAACTAGTCTCTCCACCCCTCCCGGTGCTTTTTTATAAGTCCAAAATAAATCTCTTTGTTTAACAGTCATCTGACTGGCTTCCATCATCGCTATTACAGCAGCTGTCAGGACTATATAGAAGCCGGCGAAGCCGGGTACTGCAAGAACTCCGAATAAGTTGGATGTGGGAAGAAAGCTATTACTAAATCCAAGAAAATTGAAGAAATAGATTATCAAGGGAAACATTAGTACGCTGGAAATTCGAGCTATACTATCCAAGCTTCTTGTAAATTCCTTTAACTGCACCGCAGTGATTGCTCCCAGAGGAGAGGGAATCGCTCTCCGCACAGCGCTGAAGAACCATCTTTCTTCTTTTATAGCAGTGACTTCGCTAACCGATATTTCGAATCTAAAAAGCCTATCTGAAAGCTTTATCCCGAGGTAGAAAACCAAAAACACAAATCCTAAAAGCAGGGCTAAGCTTATCCAGAAGTCGGGTTGGAGAAATATCGGGTAGTAAAAAGAGTATATACCAAAATTATATGTTATTTTAACCCAGTTGGTACCAGTTACCGCCGTATATATTATATTGGTGACCCATGTTGTTGGTGAAAATGGCCAAAAAAGAGATGAGGACTGGGAAAACATAAAAATAAAAATTGATAAACCAAAAAAAGCCCCAACTACCCCCATTACAGCTTTACCAATATCTTTAATTCGAGGCGATACATCACTCTTCGTCTGTATGTATGAAGAGATTATAACTCCGAGCCAAATACCAACCAGCGCCGGAAGCGAGGCTGCAAGTGCTATAATGAAGGGTGTAGCCAAACTGTTTAAGCCATGTTCAATAAAAATAAAGAAAAACATTACACAAATAAATAGGAAAAGTAAAGGCAGAAAGAACAGGTTTGCTATAAATCTACCGAAAAGAATATTCCTCGATCTTAAAGGACTCGCCAAGATAATATCTTTGCTTATGATCTCTGTTTCCCTAAAAACATTCCCTACCGAAGCCATTATGGGCATTATGAACCCAAAAAGTCCCAAAAGTTGACTCATTAAAATTGTAATATCTACCTGGACACCACCAAGGGTAACTGAAAACTCGCCAACATATCCGTACACATTCTTAAGATAATTTTTCACCGCGTTTTCAAGTAATATGGTTAAGTGTATTTGGTTGGAGAAGTAAATAACGAATGCAAATACTAGGGCGGGTAAAGCAACCAGAATTATGGGAAGCACTTTCCTCATTCTTCTGAGCCGAGAAGTCATAAGGCGATACTCGTTTCTGGCGACCGCATACCATGTTTGCATAGATCTTCTCCCTTCTTTCTATGTCCTCCATTCCAAGAGAGTTTTTTCTATGGCTTCTTTTCCAACCATTTTGAGATAAGCTTTCTCCAAGGTTTTTGTCTTGGTTTCCCTAAGAATTTCCTCCAGGGTTCCCACAATCTTTATCGAGCCGTGATCAATTATTGCAATACGTTGACACATCTCCTCCGCAAAGGGGAGCATGTGAGTACAAATGAAGAAGGTTTTTTTCTCCTCTGATACTAGGAGTTTTATCATGTCTTTGACCATTCTTGCAGAGGCGGGGTCAAGTCCACTGACCGGCTCGTCTAAGAAAATTATTTTGGGATTAGTGATCAGTGTGGCTGCTAGGAGTACTTTTTGCTTCATGCCTCTGCTGAAACCCTCGAGCAGATCATTTTCCCGATTCTTAAGCTCGAAGAGTTCCAGAATCTCATCGATGCTTTTGTAGAGTTTACTGTGTGGAACATCGTATAGGTCTCCCATGAATTCTAAGAACTCTTTGGCGGTTAACTTCTCGTATACTCCGGGGGACTCTGGAAGCAGACCAGTGATTCTTTTTACCTTATCCGGTTCCTTTAGTATATCGAAGCCTCCCACCTTGGCAGTGCCCTCTGTGGGTCTCAAAATACAGTTCAATATGCGAACCGTGGTGGTCTTACCGGCACCATTAGGACCTAGAATTCCATAAGTTTCCCCATTTTCTACTTCCAGGTTCAGTTTGTTTACTGCAAGTATTTCTCCAAATTTTTTGGTTAAATCCGTGGTCTCTATGGCTAATTTCATTGTGTCTACCTCTCTTATATTATTAGATAAATAATACCAACTTCCTAAATTTTTTAGAAAAAGTTGGTTATAATTTAGTTAGTGTAAAAGTTGAAACACCCCAAGTATAAATGTATTTTATCATTAAGAGATGTAAGGTATTAGATTTACTAGATTATATAAATTTTATCTAGTAGGCACAAAGTGTTTACGTTGGATTAACTGACCTAGATGCTGCATGTTGGATGCATATACCGTGTTCTGTATAGCAGTGAAATTATTAAAAGAAATGAGTTACTAACTGCCAGAACAAAGATGACTGGACGATGCATTACAAAGCATCTTAATACACAATGTCATAAAACAAGATGTCCCTACCATAAAAAATGATTGAATACTTTTTTAGATTATCTATGATTTATTAAGCCAGACATGATCGAAAACATATCCATTTATATCTGTAGCTTCAAGGTGCAGCGTTCCATTTGTAAAAACGTTTATCAATACAAAGTGGTGGGTCTCATTACCATAATCACTATATAACTGTGGAGTATAATCATGTGTGGGAACTCCCCAGCCACCACTAGTCAAGTACATTGTACCCTCTTGATAAGAAGACGCAATTGAGTTATTGTACATTGGTTTGGTTCTATGATAGTGATGTGTGTGCCCTTGGATAACAATATCCACATGGTACTGGTCAAATATTGGAACCCAATTATCTATAATATCAGTATCATTATAGTGATAACCGCTGTAGTAAACGTTTCGATGGAATATAACAATTTTCCACGTATTTTCAGGAGTGGAGGATAAAGTGGTGTTAAGCCAATCGGCTTGATCCGTTGCAATTTGATCGCGTGCTTCGCTGTTAAGAACTATGATTCGTAGGTTCGGTCCCCAGTCTAGATAGTACCATTGCTCATTTTCTGGAAGAGCGAACTGCTCATAGTAATTGGTTGCGTTTTTTTCATGGTTGCCTAAACAGGGGATGATGGGAATGGTTAGACCGTTGTCACCTATCCAATTGTCATTTACATCGCTAAACCAGGAGTCCCATTGACTCTGGCTCCATCCGTTTTCAACCATATCGCCACTATGCATTACAAAAGAAGGATTGAAATGACTCATTGCTTGTGAAACAAGGGTTCGACTAGCCGGATCGCTTCGAGAATCACCCCCAGCCACGAATTTAAATTCGGAGGTTGAATTGGGAGCGGTTCTAAAGGAACGTTCTGCGCTGTAATTTCCCGGCCCCCCACAAATAAAGTAGTATCTGGTATCAGGGGTTAGATTAGTGAGTTCAACCTCATGAATATATCCTGAAGCTCCGGCATAGGTGTAATTGAAGCCACTTGCACTGTAAGTGTATAGAGAGGGGTTCCCTCCCAGTGGTTTGGAATTTTTGCTGAAGAGCATGTTTTGCGTCATATAACAGAGTTATGGGCGAAAAATTTGAAGGTGTCACCCCAATATTATTACTTCACAAAACATTTAGGAGGTGACACCAAATG